>SLOS01000035.1 GCA_007132365.1 Bacteroidales bacterium
AATATGCCCTTGATATAGATGCCGACCTGATAATGATAATGACCCATCAGGAATCTGATTTCAGAGATCATTACATAGGAACATTTGCACATGAAATTATTAACCGGTCCGATATACCGGTAATGACAATGATACCAAGTGACCCGAAAAAGGGAAAAAAACTTGTTAAGACATTTGTGGATCCCTTTGGAATTTTCGGCAACAAAAATAAATCCTGACCGTGACTGACAATAGTCAAAAGAAGCTGAGAAGGTATGCGCGAATCAGTGAACAACTGTCGGATCTGCTGCCTGAAACAGATGACAGGCTGGCCCGCATGGCTTCTGTTATTGCCATCCTCCATCATAAAATGGATGGTTTTTTATGGACAGGATATTATTTTTTACGTGGCGACAAACTGGTTGTTGGGCCGTACCAGGGACCCGTTGCATGCCAGGAACTTGCTCAAGGCAAAGGAGTCTGCTGGGCTGCAGTTATGCGAAACAGGACAATTATTGTTGATGATGTACATAGTTTCCCCGGCCATATTGCATGTGACAGCCGTTCAAAGTCCGAGATAGTGGTTCCTGTAAGGGATGATAAAGGAAAATTATTTGCAGTACTGGATGTGGACAGCGCCAGGTATTCCAATTTCGATGATATTGATGCTGCCTGGCTTGAGAAGATCGTTAAGATGATTTCTATTCGAATGAAGTATAGTTAGCAATTTGTTTAACAATGTGTTACGAATTCATATTATTTTGTCTGCCGAAGGCTGATGAGGGTTTCATATAGTGATCTGGACGCATACCGTTTACAAACCAACTGAATTTTGTTAAGAACATCATCAGACCTTAGGAATGGCTTTGGCAAATAGAATAACCTCCCTCCTACTTCTCTTTTCTCCATCTCCTGAAGGCACTGCCGTTAGGCGATTTACCAAGCAGTGATCTTCTGACGGGAAATACCTTCTCATTTACATAACGCACATCTTCAACTGAATAGAACGCTCTGGGATTATATTTCTTAATTACATCAATCACAGTCTTAAGCTCACTTCTGTGAATAACAGAAAATATGAGATGTACATCCTCTTTAGCTCCCCGGGCATCAACACTTGTTACTCTGCATCCCATGCCAATGAGTTTTTCAATCAGTAAATCAGCGGGTTTTTGTGTTATCACCCTTACAACCATAACACCTATGGCAATCTTTTCCTCCAGCAGCATACCGACGTAATTTCCAGCTGCAAATCCGGCAGCGTAAGCGAAATAATTCACATAATTATCAAGGTTCTGCATTATTCTGGAAATGGCGAGTATCCAGATAAAGACCTCAAAAAAACCTAACAACGGGGCCAGGTATTTTTTCCCCTTTGAAACAAAGATAATCCGTATGGTTCCAACGGTAACATCACCGACCCTGGATAAAAAAATCAACAGGGGTAAAATCAGATAGTTAAACAGATTAGAATCCAGGAACGAGGCATCCATAATAATTCAGCATTTGCGTAATTAATTAAATATCAATATTATTGACAACATATAAGTTGTGTTGACGGCTTGATTTACCAATTCCTGCCATAAACACAAAAATATGTCAAAAAACAGTTGTTTGATCCAATTAATGATTTTATATTGTCAATCACCCGGCAAAATCTACCCCAATTAAATTTTACAATTTGAAAGTTTCACCTTTTCCGGCAACCGATTATATTTTTACAGAATCGGAAAAGCTTATGAGGGAAATACGGGTTGTTGATTTTGCCGGCCAGGTTGTTATTCAAGTTGAAGTTAACGGGTACAGGGAAGAGATCATTATAACCGGCATGAATTCAGGGGTCTATCCTCCTCAACAGGATATGGGGGAATGCCTGGTATTATTACCAGGCTTATTGTGGTATCAAGATGATCAGTTTTTTATCGGGTCAGTCGAATATAGGGTCGAAATATCAAATTAAAAAAACTGTCCGGGACAGATCTGTTCCGGACAACTTAAGTGTCAGTTACTGCTGCTGATCCAGTTCACTATTTTCTCTGAATCCGGAGTCTCCCTGGGAGCTGCATAGTCCACTATATTTCCGTTTTCGTCTATCATGAATTTCTGGAAATTCCATGTTACTTCTGCATCAAATTTACCGTTTTCAGATTTTCTTGTAAGCCACTGATAGAGAGGATGCATATCATCGCCTTTGACCGATATTTTTGACATCATAGGGAATGATACGCCATAGTTTGCGGTACAAAATTCCACAATTTCCTCATTGGTTCCCGGCTCCTGGTTTGCAAAATTGTTGGCAGGAAATCCGATAATTGTAAAATTATCACCACCATATTGTTCATAAAGAGCCTGAAGACCTTCGTATTGTGGTGTCAATCCGCACTTGGATGCCGTATTTACAACAAGAACCTTTTTACCCTTCAGGTCGGCCAGATCGAAAGGATCGCCATAAATGTCATAGACCTTGAAATCATGTAATGACTTACTGCTCTGTGCGCTTAGAATAATACCGGATAGCAGAAGGGCGAATAAAAATAATGCTGACTTTTTCATTGTTTAAAATTTGAGATGATTACGGACATTTAAACAAATAATAATCCCTAATGTTCATGTTGTCAATCCCCCGGCTCTGATTGCTCCGGCAAAAATATCCCGGTTAACCCGGTTTAAATTAACTGAGCTGAGAATTACGCTATTATCCCCCCATTACCGGGACGTTTAATAAATATGATCAGAATAGTTTGTCCGTTTTTCCTACTATTGCTAATTTAGAACCTGAAAAACTACAGAAGATCTTATTTTACACCATAATTAAAATATTTTGTCATTAACGGTTTCAAGGTTATCCGGTTAAGTGAAGAAACGCATTAAAATAAGAGTATACGGGCGGGTACAGGGTGTATCTTTCAGGTTTGAGGCACGAACAATGGCCCGGTACATGCAAGTTAAAGGATTTGTAAAAAACATGCCTGATGGTACGGTATATATCGAAGCCGAAGCCGGGGAAAATATCCTTGATGATTTTGTCAACTGGTGCCGCAAAGGCCCTGATTTTGCCAGGGTTGAAAGGGTTAAAACAGAAGAGATGCCGGTTAAGGATGACAAAATGTTTGACATTAGTTTTTAATGACAACCAGAACTCTCTAAAATAAAGATGCGCCAGTTTCTTGCGATACCGCTTCCTGAAGAGCTTAAGAATGAGCTGGGGGAAGTTATTACACCCTTTAGGGGAATTAAGGGCCTCAAGCCCGTCAGGAAGGAAAACCTGCACATCACCTTGCTCTTCCTCGGCGATACAGGATCTGAAGAAAAGTTCTCTGAATTGAGCAGGATAAGCTTCTCCCCTTTCACCCTGACCACGACCGAAATCAAACTTTTCCCCGAAAGGAAACCCCGGCTGATATGGCTGGAACTGGAAGAATCTGAAGAGTTGAATGATCTGTTTAATAAAATAACCCGGGTTTTTGAGGTAGAGGAAAAACTAAAGGCCCACATAACGCTTGCACGCATTAAATGGCTGCTGCCACAGGATTACAGGGTAGTATCGGAAGAGATCGGACTGGCTAACCCCTTTCAAGCAGATTTTGAAGTGAGCTGCTTTAACCTCTGCAACAGCGAACTCCGGCCGGAGGGACCGGTTTATCGTGTTGCGGAGACTTTCAGTGCCGGTTAATAATGGCGGCAGATCTGTATTGTAACCGTTTTTAATGACATTCAGAACTCCCGGGCGGTCTTGCCGCTGGGATGAATGGTAGATAGTTAGAAATATGAAAATCTGGTTTCGACCTTTACATCTGAAGTAAGAAGAACAGATCGACAAAATCCGTTTTACGGCAGGTTCCGCATCCAAGGCATCCTGAAACCGGGTCGGTGCCAACCTGGAAAATCTCTGCCTCAATACCTTGTTTTTCCAGTGCTCCTGCAACTTCACACAATGCCGTCCAGGTGCATCCTTCTTTGTGGGGGCTTCCGTTAACCAGTAAAACTTTCAT
>SLOS01000381.1 GCA_007132365.1 Bacteroidales bacterium
ATTGTGGCTACTTTTGATACCGACCCGTCAAAAGTAAACAGGGTAATCGCAGGTGTGAACTGTTATCCCGTCCAGCAGTTGGCTGAACTCATTAAAAATCTCAATATCAGCATAGCCATCCTTACAGTGCCACCGGATCATGCTGCCGGTGTTGCAGAGTCACTGGTAATTTCAGGTATAAAGGGGATACTGAACTTCACCTCAGTTCCCCTGAATATAAGTTCACATGTTTACCTTGAAGAGTACGATATGATAACCTCAATAGAAAAAGTAGCCTATTTTGTCAAAAAGAACACCTCAGTTTTGTAAATTCGCGACTTACAAAAACAGAACAGCAAGATGCAGGTACATTACGGACTGGATAAGGGGTTTGATATTCGCAACCCGGTAATTACAACAGGTTCATTTGACGGTGTCCATATAGGACATAAAACGATCCTGAACCGTATACGGAAGCTTGCAAAAGAGGTAGACGGAGAATCCGTTCTTATAACTTTTCACCCACATCCCAGGAAAATCCTCTATCCCGATACTGCAGGCAGGGAGTTGCGGCTGATTAATTCACAGAGTGAAAAGATCAGGCTACTGAAAACAACCAAACTTGATCATCTGATAATTGTTGAGTTTACCCTTGACTTTTCAAAGATGAGTTCAGCCGATTTTATCAGGCAGGTTCTGGCAGGCAAGCTGAAAGCAAGAAAAGTGGTCGTAGGGTTCAACCACCATTTTGGCCATAATCGTGAAGGGGATTATGAACATCTTTACACCCTGGGCAAGTATTTTAATTTTGAGGTGGAGGAGATACCCCAGCAGGATATCGATAACGAAACGGTCAGTTCGACCAAGATCAGAAAGGCACTGAGGGAAGGTAATATACAGCGGGCCAATGCCTATCTGGATCACCACTATATTATAAGAGGGCAACTGGAAAAAGGTGACCCGGTATTGCTTTCAAAAGGCTTCCCCACGCTCCGGCTGCCAGTGGAGGAAGATACCAAGCTTATACCCCCGGACGGGGTTTATGCCGTTCACCTCATATCCGGGAATATTTATTACCGGGGGATGTTAAAGATCAGGCGACCCGGAGGAGATATATCCCTGCCGGCTACTGATGCAGCCCTCTATCTGCATCTTTTTGAATACAACAATAACCTTGCCGGTAAGACAGCCACTGTCTTTTTTCACAAGCAGATGAGAAACGAAACAATATTCACCAATGGTTATGACCTGCTTGCTGAACTTGAAGAGGCAAGGGAGGAGACCGAAGAACTTATTTACTGATAATAGAAATGCACCAGGTTAATCCGGCCATAGAAGAGGGATGGAAAGAGCTTTTGGCAGATCAGTTCAATGCCCCCTACTTTTCCGGGCTGAAAGGATTTTTGGTTAAGGAAAAGTCAAAATTCAGGATCTACCCACCCGGTAAATTCATATTCAGTGCCTTCAATCTGACACCGGCGGATAAGGTTAAGGTTGTGATACTGGGGCAGGATCCCTATCACGGAGCCGGCCAGGCGCACGGCCTCTGCTTTTCTGTTCCAGGGGGCATAAAACCTCCTCCCTCCCTGGTAAATGTTTACAAAGAGCTCAGCAGTGATCTCGGACTGCCAATTCCCGGGCATGGCAACCTTGAGAAATGGGCAGGGCAGGGTGTGCTGCTTCTCAATGCAACTCTTACCGTAAGGGCCAGCCAGGCGGGTTCTCACCAGAACAGGGGCTGGGAGACCTTTACCGATGCCGCTATTTCTTCGCTTTCGCGGAAATACACGGGTATAATATTTCTGCTCTGGGGCCGTTACGCGCAGGCTAAGGAAGCTCTGATTGACGGAAACAAACACCATATCCTGAAAGCTGCTCATCCCTCACCCTTTTCTGCCTCCAACGGGTTTTTCGGCTGCCGGCATTTTTCGAAAACCAATGAGCTGCTTATTCGTCTGGGAAAAGAGCCAATTGACTGGACCTTGTAAGTCCCCTAGTCTCTGTTTTTATCAATTTTCCTGTAAACAGTTATCACTGCAGCATCTTCTGAAATGCATAAAAAAGGGAATATCTTGTTTCACAATTATATTATTTTGAATTAACTTAGCGAACAGTATTTGAGCAAAAGACTACCTGATTTATTTCAGGCTGTTGAAGCACCAGGTCTTATTGAAAAATTTAATCAAAAGAATTCCTCGAGGCTCTGCCTCGGGGATAGTCGAAAAATAGTAAATTCTTTATTAAATCAATTGTTTGGTCCTAATTTAAACCTGATATGCAGGAATGAAGTTTTATCCCGAAATATGCAGCATCAGGGATCAGCGAATGAAACCGTTCATTGACCCGGATGAGATATGGAACCTGATCAATACCACCAGGGTAACTCCTGAACGGGTCAGGCAGATAATAGCCAAATCTCTCAGCAAGGAGCGTCTGACAATGGAAGAGACTGCCGCACTGATCAATGCCGACAGTCCCGGACTGATTGAGGAGATCAGGGAAGGAGCCAGGGAGTTGAAAAAACGGGTCTACGGAAACAGGATAGTGTTGTTTGCCCCGCTCTATGTCGGTAACAAATGCACCAACAATTGCACCTACTGCGGGTTCAGAACCTCAAACAAGTTTGCCGTAAGGCAGACCCTTTCAGATCAGCAGCTGGTAAAAGAGGTTGAGGCCCTGGAAGATAACGGACAAAAAAGGCTCATACTTGTCTACGGAGAGCATCCTGCCTATGATGCCCGGTATATTGCACATACCGTAAAAACGGTCTATTCCGTCAAGAAGGGAAATGGCGAGATCAGGAGGGTCAACATCAATGCAGCCCCCCTGGATATTGACGGGTTCAGGATTGTCAAGGATGCGGGGATAGGTACTTACCAGATATTCCAGGAGACATATCACCGGGAGACATATCAGAAATATCACCTGGGTGGCAGGAAGATGGATTATGATTACCGTCTTACCGCCCTTGACAGGGCACAGGAGGCGGGTATTGATGACGTTGGCATTGGTGCACTGTTCGGGCTGTATGACTGGAGGTTTGAGGTACTGGGACTGGTACGGCATACAAATCATTTTGAGGCCTGCTACAGGGTCGGGCCGCATACTATTTCATTCCCGAGAATACAGGATGCTTCGGCTGCTTCTATTGATCCCCGCTACATGGTAAGCCATGAAGAGTTTATCCGCCTGGTGGCTATCCTCCGTCTTGCGGTACCATATACCGGCATGATCCTCACCGCAAGGGAAAATGCAATGGTACGCAGGGAAGTAATGAAATTCGGGGTGTCGCAGATTGACGGTGGCACCAGACTGGAACTGGGAAGTTATTCCGATAGTGTAAATGAGGAGCAGGACCTTAACAGGGAGCAGTTCAAGATCAACGATTCCAGGTCGCTCAATGAGATAATTGACGAGCTTCTGGATGATGAATATCTGCCCTCCTTCTGCACAGCATGTTACAGAAAAGGGAGGACAGGCGAGCATTTTATGGAGTTCTCGGTTCCCGGATTCATCAAGCGTTTCTGCACTCCCAATGCAATACTTACCCTCGCGGAGTACCTGGAAGATTATGCCACCCCTGATACAGCCGGAAAAGGCTGGCGGGTGATTGAAAAGAACCTTGAAGAGATGGAGGGCCGGAAGAATGCTGATGAGATAAGGCGCCGTATAGAGCTTATCAGGACCGGTAAGCGGGACATCTATTTTTAATATTCAAAAATTGCAGATATGCAGGAGTTAAGAGTTTTGGGGCTTCAGGTTTTTGACCGTATCAAGGAGGCAGGCCGCACACAGGGTGTGCTGTCAAAGTACGCCCACTGCATCCGTACCAGGCTTGGTTTCCATGAGCTGACAAGTGAGGTCTGCAGCCGGGACGGATTTATTATCCTGGAGCTGGGCGGAGAGGGCGGGGACTGGGACAAACTGCAGGAAGAGCTGTCGGAGATCGGTGGATTGAATCTCCAGGTAATGTCTTTTGACCTTAA
>SLOS01000055.1 GCA_007132365.1 Bacteroidales bacterium
ATACTGATAACAACCAAGAGAGGGGCTGACAGAGTCGGCTCCCAGGTGGATTTCAATACCTACGTGTCCACCGATTTTGTTGCCAACAGGCTTGACCTCCTGTCAGGCAATCAATACAGAAACTTCGTAACCAGCAAGCCTGAGCTTGCCACGCAGTTCCTGGACGGCGGCCATGACACTGACTGGCAGAACGAGATCTACCGGATGGGGATCTCCCAGAATTACAACCTTGCTTTTTCGGGTGGTGACGAGAGGACAAGCTACAGGGCCTCCGTTAGCCATAATGATTTTATGGGAGCAGTGATCGGTTCGGATAAATCGCGCACCACGGCAAGGATAAACCTTGACCAGACAGCCCTGGACGACAGGCTGACCGTTTCATCGGGACTGTCTGCAACATTTGAGAGGAACAACTATATAAGCTACGGGGGCTGGGGAGCCAACGAGGTCATATACCAGGCTTTCCAGCGCAACCCGACCGACCCGGTGAGAGATGAAAACGGTGATTTTTATGAAATAGAGAGGGTCTTCCAGTATTATAACCCGGTAAACCTCGTTGAGCAGATTCATAATGAAAGGGATGCAAAGAGGTACTTCGGATATCTTAGGGCCGACCTGGAGATTTTCGAGGGACTGGAAGGGGGGGTGAATATTGCCTACACCAGGAACGACGATGAGGGGTTCTACTTCGAACCCACGACAATGTACCTGGGAAATCATGATGGCTACGGCAGAAGGAACTACAATAACTACGAAAACAGGCTGCTTGAGGCCACTTTAAGGTACAACAACCAGTTTGGCGGCCATAATATCCAGACTGTTGGCGGATACTCCTTCCAGGAGGAATTTTTTACGGGATTCAGGGCAGAGGGAAGACAGCCATTTTTGAATTATACCATGATGCATGATCTAACCATGCTCCAGTCGGTGGTTGCAGGCAGGGGAATAGGTTCGTACAAATCTTCAAGCAGGCTTATCTCCTTTTTTGCACGGGGGATATATAACTGGGACGGCAAATACTTCCTGACAGCAACACTGAGAAGGGACGGTTCATCAAAATTCGGTGAATTCAATGAGTGGGGATGGTTCCCTTCCTTATCGGCCATGTGGAACATTACAGATGAGGATTTCATGCAGAATATCGGAGTCGTGAATAACCTGCGGTTCAGGGTTGGATATGGGATTACAGGAAACCAGGAGATCGGTAATTACAATGATATATTATATTACAGGGCTGCAGGTACCGCTCCGAATTTTGAAACAGGTGAGGAATCAATACTGTTTGAATTTGCCCATGTTGCCAATCCCGATCTGAAATGGGAAGAGAATTCAGAGTTGAACATCGGACTGGATTTCGGGGTGCTGGAAAATAAGATTTCCGGTTCATTTGATTTTTTCAACAAGAAAACCTATGATCTTCTCGGGTTTTATTCCGTTCCGGTACCGCCCAATGTTGCAGACAGGGTATGGGCCAATGTCGGTGAATTTCAGACAACAGGGTTTGAATTTTATATCCAGGCATTCCCGGTTCGATCGAGTAACGTGAACTGGAAGACGGCGGTAACTTTCCTGACATATACCCAGGATGTGATCTCCCTTTCCAGTGATAATTATCTGTGGACAAGGCTTCAGACCGGGTATCTTTCAGGGCCCGGACTGGTGGGTGATTTGAACTGGACACAGGTTGTTGATCCCGGGATTTCCCTCGGCACATGGTTTATGCCCGAATATGCAGGTCTGTCGGCAGACGGGAAGTTCCTCTTCTATACCGAAGCCGGAGGTGTTACCAGGAACCTTGAACAGGCCGAAAGAAGGGTTGTCGGTTCAGCCCAACCCGATTTTGAAATAGGCTGGTCAAACTATTTTACCCTTTTCAGGGGTATTGACTTGAGCTTTACCTTCCGGGGAATTTATGGATACGATGTGTTCAACACAACCCGGATGATTTTTGGTAATCCGATCTTCCTGCCTACAAGGAATGTACTGTCGGCGGCAATTGATGAGTATGAAAGGGGCCTGGACGATAACCCCAAGCTGAGCAGCTACTACCTTGAAGATGCTTCATTCCTGAGACTGGACAACATTTCTCTCGGATACAATTTTAATGATGTTGGAAGGTTCCGGAGGATAAGGGTTTATGTTGCCTCAAACAACGTATTCACAATTACCAATTACAGCGGTATAGATCCTGAAATCTCAACTTCGGGACTCTCTTTTGGCCTTGATCAGTACAATGTTTATCCGAAAACGCGTACTGTTTCTCTGGGAATAAATGTGTCATTGTAAAGAAAAACTATATATGTCATGAGAAAATATATAATATTCATATCCCTGTTTATAATTCAGTTTGGTTGTACAAAGCTTGATGATGTTTTGTATGACAGGATCCCTGCAGATGAATACACTGCCGACCCCATATTGAAGATGAGCCCGATATATGCGCCAATGCGTGAATTCGTGGACTGGGGAGGATGGTGGTTTGCACAGGAGCTGCCGGGTGACGGTGTTGTTTGCCCGACAAGGGGCGGGGACTGGGACGATGGGGGAAAGTGGCGCGTTCTGCACCAGCATACCTGGGATAACAACACGGAAGCCATTAACAGCATGTGGGGCCGTTTTTACAATGGTACACTGGAGGCAAACAAGTTCATTGAAGAGATGCAAAGCCTTGCAGGTGACCCGGTGATTGATGAAGCGATGGCCAAAGCGAAAATCCTCAGGAGTTATTATTACTACCTGCTAATCGACAACTACGGGAATGTACCCTATGTTACCGATTTTTTGAATGCGCCACAGCAGCCGATGAGAAACTTCAGGGATGAGATCTTCCATGCAATTGTTGCAAATATCGAAGAGAACCTGCCTCTTGTTCAGCCCAGCATTTCAAAAACCGGAGTCAGCAGGGGCATGATATTCAGCCTTCTTACCAAGTTATATCTCAATCACGCGGTGTATACCGGGACCGAAAACCCGGATTACTGGGCAAAGGCTGAGGCCTATGCCGATAGTGTAATCGCGCTGGGACAATATTCGCTCGAGTCCGATGCCCTGGGCCCGTTCAGGTCGACCAACCAGAACTCGCCTGAAAATATCTGGGTTATCCCTTATCATGAGGACAGGTACGAGGGGTTCAACCTCCATATGCGGACTCTCCACTACAACAGTAACCTTACCTTTGACATGACAGTGGGCCCGTGGAACGGTTTTGCCGTGATGAAAGATCACTACGACACCTACCAGGATGGCGACAGGAGGAAAGATGGCTTCCTGGTCGGTCAGCAATATACCTTTAACGGGGAACCGATAATAGATCAGGGTGCCGGTGGAGTGCCACTGGTGCTCGACCCCTACATCCCCTCTCTGATAATGGGGGGCGGCAATACCCCGGTCGAGATCCGCAATTCGGGGGCCAGGGTGGTGAAGTTCGAGATCAAGCGCGGCGCCAAGGCAAACCTGGATAATCATTTTCCGATATTCAGATATGCCGATGTCCTGCTTATGAGGGCCGAAGCAAGAATTCGCCAGGGATTGAGCGGTGATGATGATGTCAACCTGGTAAGGCAGCGGGCAATACCGGGTGCGCAGCCGTGGTCCGGCGTTACTCTTGAGATGCTCCTTGCCGAGAGGGGAAGGGAGATGTTCTGGGAAGCTCATCGGAGACAGGACCTTATACGTTTCGGAGAGTTTAACAAGGCATGGTGGGAAAAAAGTGCCTCAACGGCGGACAGGAACATATTCCCGATACCGCAATGGGCAATTGATACCAACCCGAATCTTGCGGAACCACCTGTATCACTTAATTAGTTTTTATTTCACGTTTAGATAATAATTTTCATAATTACTAACTAAAAATGTTAAAACCATGAGAGAAAATTTAAAAATGAACATGTTTAAATTTGCCTGGCTCTTTATTGCGGCCACGGTCATTTTTACTGCATGTAGCAAAGATGATGATGATGA
>SLOS01000212.1 GCA_007132365.1 Bacteroidales bacterium
AATAGAAATTCTGGATGGCCGGATCATCCCTGGAACCCTGACCGGAACATTAATTATACTGTAGAATCATCAGGTTTGCCAAATGTTGCCCCGGCAGAACAATGGTGGCATAAATTGTGGCTTAGTGTTCCGGCTTTTAACGGTCATTCGAACGCACCTGAGCCGATAGTTCTGGGAACATTGAAGCGTTACGTGGATAAAGTTCTGGAGTATACCTTAAAGTATGATAATATTCTTTACATCATAGAAAATGAGACGTACCAGCCTCTTGAGTTCGGTGAGTTTTGGGTGGACTATATTAATGAAAGGGCTGCAGAAAAAGGAAAAACAGTTTATGTGACCAATATGGTCGGGCAGCCTGATCCGCACCATGAAAGACAACAAACAGTAAGACGTACCTCAAAGTATTCATTTTATGATTTCTCTCAGAATAATCATAATACGGGACAAGTGCATTATGATAACATATTGGCGGCCAAAGCCGATATTGCAGATGTGGGGACTGAAACGGGGATTAAGCCTGTTAATTTTGTTAAAATATATGGTTCAGCCCAATACGGATCAGTTCAGGATGCTAAAGAAAGATTCTGGAGGGGCATTTTTGCAGGAGTGGCTTCTGCCAGATTTCACAGACCTGCATACGGTGAGTATTATTGGGGTTTAGGATTAAATGAAGATGCTCAGGCTCAGATCCGGAGTGTGAGAATGCTGCAGGAAGAAATGAACATATTCACCTGTGAACCTCTTAACAGACTTTTAGGTAACAGAAGTGACAACGAGGCATATTGCCTGGCAGAGATTGGCAAACAATACGCAGTTTATTTTACTGACGGTGGCAGTGTTACCCTGGATTTGAGTGGTGCATCAGGTAGTTTTAATATGCGCTGGCTGGAAATAGCCGGGTCAAAATGGGGGTCAACCAATACAATTGAGGGTGGAGGCATCCGGACACTTACCCCACCTTCATCCGGTCAATGGGTTGTTTTAATTACAAAATAATTTCAACCCCGGCTCCTTTTTTAATATTTAAAGGTGAAAAGTTAAGTAACCATAACGGGGAGGTTCTATGCTCCCGGAGCTCTTCCGGGAACAGGGGTAACAGCTTCAAATCCGGTAACAGGCCCCATCCTGAACTCCTTTGGCCCCAATTCCAGGTTTGAATTCATCATATCGTCCCAGGTCTTGTCCAGTCCGCTATATGCCGACTCCCTTCCCATTATGCCAACAAGTGATGAAACGGCCAGATCCTGTGCCTCATTTACGGGGGTATTGTTACGGATGGCAGTTACAAGGTTGATAATTTCCTGATCATAGGGGGATATTGCAACCCTGCCGGTTGACCTGCCGTCATCACCGACCGGATATTGATATTCCCATATCACATTCCCGTCGTAATCGAATATTTTATTCTGACAATTGGTATATCCCGTGGTGCCGAAAATTATCTCTTCCACCCTGTTGCTGCATCCGTCAATCTCGCGGGTAGTGCCATGAAAACTTCTGTTATCATCAAAAGCAAAATCGACACTGAAAAAGTCATACATATCACCTGTCTGTCGCCTGTGCCGTCCGCCAAATCCGGTTGCCCTTAGAGGATGCTTCTCAAAAAACCAGTTAATGACATCAAGCTGATGAACAAGCAGGTTGACAATTGAATCTCCTGTCTGCCAGATCCAGTTAGCCCTGTTCCTTATCATTGCTTCCATATCGCACCATCCCTCCTGTCTCCGGGTGACATGTTGTGCAGTTCTGTTCCAGTAACAATTGGCTGATATGAGATCGCCAATTGCTCCGTTTTTAATCATGCCGAAAGTTGTAATATAGTCAAGCTGGTGCCGTCTTTGTGTACCGGCTACAACGCACAATCCGGCTGCTTCTGCCATTTTGCCTGAGGCCATCACTGATCTGATACCCACCGGATCAACACCTGCCGGTTTTTCAATAAATGCGTGTTTTCTGGCCTGCACGGCAGCTTCAAAGTGCAACGGGCGGAATTTTGACACAGAAGCCTCAAGGATAATATCCACATCTGATTCCATAACCCGTTTGTAGGCATCAAAGCCGGTGAAACAGTTTTCATCGGGTATTTCAACCCCTCTTTGTTCCTTAAGTGCTTCCCGGCATCTGTCAATACGGTCCTGAAAAAGATCTGCAAGGGCAGTTATACGGAGGTTGGGTCCTGCATCAATAAAATTGAATGCCGCACCTGTACCCCTGCCACCGCATCCTATAAGGCCCGCTTTAAGAACGGGACCGTCCGGGGCTCTTTCCGGAAATACAGGCGGGACAAATCTTTTTCTTTGTGAATCGCATGAGGAAAGAAGGTGGGCGGCACCAACAGTACCAACAACTCCCAATGCCGCTACGTTTCCTATGAATTCGCGTCTGCTGGTTGTTTTTGGTTTATTTTTCATGTTAAATTGTACTATGTAACTGAAATCTTTTCTCCTTGATCCTTGCCTTCTTACCTGTGAGCTTTCTCAGGTAGAAGATCCTGGCACGGCGCACACGGCCCAGCTTGTTAACTTCAATTTTTTCAATAAATGGTGACTGGGCAGGAAAAACACGCTCTACACCAACGTTGCCCGATATTTTCCTTACCGTGAAAGTCTCCGCCAGTCCGCGACCCTTGCGCTGCAATACAACGCCCCTGAATTGCTGAATACGTTCCTTATTGCCTTCTACTATCTTGTAATGTACGGTAATTGTATCACCGCTATTGAATTTTGGGTATTCGTTCTTCCGTCCGAATTCATTTTCTACCACATTAATTAAGTCCATTCTGCTTGTTATTATCTATTTTGTAATTACTGAAATCGGGTGCAATATTACGATTTTTTTTTGATTACTACAAATTAAGATTATTCAGCCAGCAATCGTAAATTCAACTCGTAAATTCCGAAATAATCCGTGTATTATTTCATATGTAAAAAGCCAAAATTTTGTCCTTAAAAAGTAACAAAATTTCAACTTGCAGTCGGAAACATTTCGTTTTTTGAAAAAATCTCTCAGATTTTTTATATGTTGCAGGGTAATTTTTCATTATAATTTTAAAATTTATGGCAATGAGGGTTAAATATATTGGTATTCTGCTTTTAATCTCATTATTAACTTTTAATCCAACGGTTTATGGTGGCGGGGACTGGCCCATGTGGAGGTATGATCCGGGAAGAAAAGCTTTCGCGGAAATAAATCTGCCGGATAATCCCGTACTGTTGTGGACAAGGCAGCTTGAGGAGCCTCGCAGGGGATGGCCCTTTCAGTATGAGGACTATTTTACGGGTGGCAATCCTGACAGAATCGGGAAACTGTCTTTTGATATTTCCTATGAGCCCGTCGTTGGTGGAGATAAGTTGTTTGTGCCCTCAATGGTGTCCGACCGGGTGACTGCCTATTCGGCCGTCAACGGTAAGGAGATCTGGCGGTTTTATGTTGGTGGACCGGTACGGTTCGCCCCGGTATATGATTCGGGCAGGGTGTATATTGTTTCGGACGACGGGTACCTTTATTGCCTGGATGCTGAAACGGGCGGACTTATATGGAATTTTCACGGGAGCTACTCCGCCAGGATGGTTCTGGGCAATGAAAGGGTCATAAGTATGTGGCCTGCACGGGGGGGACCGGTTATTAAGGATGGAATAATCTATTTTGCTGCCGGAGTGATGCCTTTTGAAGGGATTTTTATTCACGCGGTGGATGCGGCCACCGGCGACAGAGTGTGGACCAACTCTACCACGGGCACAATATGGAACCTCCATCAGCACGGTGGCGCCTGGTCATACGGAGGTCCTTCCCCCCAGGGATACCTGGCGATAAATGGTGACAAGCTTATAGTACCGGGAGGAAGAACCCCTCCTGCAGTGTTTGACCGCAACAGCGGTGAATTTTTGTATTTCAACCAGGCTTCAGGGATGGTTGGCAAAGGTGCCGGAGGATAC
>SLOS01000072.1 GCA_007132365.1 Bacteroidales bacterium
CATAACCCAATTTATCCAAGCGATTTTCAAAAAGGTTTTTATAATGGTGAAAGGGATATTGTGACAGTTGATGAAGGTACGGTGGTGGAAAAAAAATTCGGGAGCAACTCCACTTTTATCGGAGTAAACGAAGCCCTGGTTCCGCGTGCTTTCAGCAGTGTTACAGGACCTGTATATCTGCAGAGGGGATATTCCACGGTGATGTATGCTATTGAGAATTCCGGACTTCTGCCCACGCTGAAGAGAAGGAATCAGGACTATCTGTTTTTTGTCGAATCTGATGCAAATTTACGTCTGGATTCATCACTTATCTATAATCCGCAAAACCAGAGTTTTCTGGCATGGCAGGTACCACCGCCGGGAGGTGTTGCACAGGCTTTCGGCATTTCAACAAGAGACCTGAGGACACTGCTTTTAAACCACATCGGCACAACCATACCAACCGGGCATGCAAGAAAAGAGTTCATTCCTAACCTGGCAGGCAATTATATTATTATTAATAATGAAACCGGTGAGGTTCGCGGTCCGCAACCAACAACTTCAGGATTTAGAGGGTATATGGCAATGCCAAATTATCCGAGACAGATCAGCATAAATGCCGACAACGGTATTACATATGACATTGATAACTGGCTTAGTTTTGGGTCTCCGGACATATATACTGCTATTTCAGTCAATTATCCACAATTTCACAACCTTATCAGAAGAGCAGGGTTAGCTTTGGAGCAACAATACCGTTACAGTTTTATTTCCGAGAATCAATTCTACAGTATTTTCGTGCCATCCGCAGAAGCCATTGAAGCCTCCGGCGCCAATAACCTGGCTGCCAATAGTAAGGCGCTCAGGGATTTTGTAATGCTGCACTTTGTTCAGGGCGACGTCATATTTACCGATGGCAGAAAGTCCCCCGGATACTACGAAACAGCCAGAATAGATGAAAGATCAACCCAGTTTAACATAGTTTATACAAGTATCTATATAAACCCGGGTTATGACATTATCGAATTCCCCGACAGGGATGGAAATAATTTCGTGACCGTTAATGAATCAGATGCCTCGAATTTGCTGACCGGGCGAACCATTGTCGAAGGTTCGGGACCGCAGACGATCCCTAATGCGGTTAACCAGGGCGTCGTTCATGAAATAAACAGGGCGTTTTCCCTGGAGCTCATGGATACCAAATGACCAGCTGACATTTAACAATCAGATTGAACACCCATGCTAAAGTCTTAACATACAACGAGCATGATCATGAACAGGCCACAACAACAGAAAGGTACAGATGAAAAATTCATAATGAAAATGAAAAATACTAAAAAATCCGTTATCCTGTTTTTAGCGGTATTCAGCTTTTTTCAGGCCTCGGCCCAGCAACAGCATGTCGTCAGGGGCAGGATCTATGATATAAGTGATAAGACAACCATAGTAGGAGCCAACATTATCGAATATGACAGCGATGACCGTGTTGTAAACGGAGCAGTATCGAATGTAAATGGTGACTTCGTCCTGCAAATGCAAAATCCCGGAAATACAGTAAGGATAAGTGTGATCGGTTATGAAATAAAGGAGATCACGCCCGATTTCACTACTCCCATGACAATTGAACTTCAGTCTGCCACCGTGCAGTTTGAAGAGGTAACAATTACTGCACGGGCAAGGGATCACAGCAGGCTTACAAATATTGATGAAAGGGATGATGCCTCTTCAACAGTAAGAATTGATATGCAGGAGATGCAGGGTGCAGGTTTTGTTTCGGCTGCCGATGCATTGCAGGGGAGGGTTACCGGAATGGATATTATCGCCGCTTCAGGGGATCCCGGTGCAGGTTCCCAGATCGTGATCAGGGGACTAAGTTCCATGGGCAACAGCAGACCGCTGATTGTGATAGACGGTATTCCACAGTCCAGAATTGCCCAGGATTTTGACCTTGCATCAGCCGATGTGGAAGATATCAGTAACCTGATAAATATAGCCCTTCAGGATATAAGATCCATCTCAATCCTGAAAGATGGTGCTTCAACTGCCATATATGGTTCCAGTGGTGCAGACGGTGTATTGCTTATTGAAACCCACCAGGGACGACTGGGACAGGTACAATTTGATTACCAGTACAGGAACAGTTTAAATTTCCAGCCTGCTCCCATACCTATGCTGAACGGTGATGAATATATCATGCTGCAGCTTGAACAATGGCACAACAGCCGGGGTGTTTTTGTGGTGCCACCTGAAATTGCCTTTGACAGGGACTTTTCCGACTTTTACAACTATTCGGCAAATACCGACTGGCTGGGAGTCATCACACAAAACTCGGTTTCACATGACCACTATTTCAGTCTGAGCGGGGGTGGCGAAAGAACCAGATATTTTACTTCATTTGGTTACATGAACGAAGGCGGGACCACCATAAACACTTCTGCACAACGGTTTTCCACAAGGGTTAATCTTGACTATTTCCTTTCCCGGCGGTTTGTATTCACGGTTCAGTTTAACTACACCAACAATCAGTTTGAGCGTAATCTAACCTTTAATCAATGGGATCGTAATAATGTAAATATCAGGGAGGTGGCGTATATCAAAGCGCCGAACATGAGTATATGGGAATATGATGCCTTCGGAAACCTTACGGGAGAGTATTTTAACCCCATCAACAGCTACCAGGGAAGCGGCCAGGAATATTTCAACCCGGTCGCCGTCTCGAACCTGGGCAGGAATGACCGGGATGAAAACAGCCTTGAAAACACGTTCCGGGTCCGCTACAGTTTCAATGACTGGCTTACCTTCCGCGAAACCATATCTTTCCAGTATAATGGAAACAAGGAAAAAAGGTTTCTTCCCTACAGCGCCCTGGGCACCGACTGGCTGGCATGGACGGTAAACAGGGCAGAAGAAGGAAATGGCAACAGTACCTCCATACGCTCGGAAACCCAGCTGGCATTCAACTCGCCCTGGGAACCCGACAGACATGATTTTTCAGGTGCCCTGACCTGGATCACCAACCAGTCTTCCTATGAATGGATGAACCTCCAGGCCAATAAAATACCCAGTACAGAAATTCAGGATCCGGCTGTTGGTGGTCAAATAAACTGGATTGGTTCAGGCTCAGGCGAAACAAGGGAACTGGGGGCACTGGCAAACCTTAATTACAAACTCCTTGATCGCTACATGATTCAAACCATTCTCCGGGCAGATGCTCACTCTTCATTCGGGTCATCACACCGCTGGGGACTGTTCAAAGGTGTTTCGCTGGGATGGCGCTTCTCCAGCGAGGAATTTTTAAGTACTGCTACCTGGCTGGGTGAAAGTATGTTCAGGGTCAGCTGGGGAGTTTCAGGCAGACAACCCACCGATGCCTACGCCCGTTTTGCAAGATATGAATCTGTGGGCAGTGGTAATTACCTTACCTTTCCTGCCATCGGGCCGCAACAGGTGCAACTTAACAACCTTCAATGGGAAAGCATTACTTCCTATGATATGGGTATAGATCTGAATTTGTTTGATGACAGGGTATTTCTCACAGCAGAAGTATACGAAAAAATTACTGAAGATCTGCTGTTTGAGAGATATGATATTCCCACCTCATCAGGATTCAACCAGCTCAGATTTTTAAACGGAGGCGAGCTTCATAACAGGGGCTGGGAGTTTTTAATCGATTACAGGATAATCAGGAGCGCGGACTGGAGGTGGTCTGTTAATTTCAACACCACCCAGAATACCAACAGGTTCAACAGGCTGCCTGAAAATTTTAATACCGAGCAGTCCACAGCAATTGGAAATGGCGATTATCCAAGAAGGGTAGTTGAAGGAGAACCCATTGGTTCGTTTTTCGGATTCAGGTATAAGGGGGTTTATCCCACAGATGCAGATGCCTATGCCAGGGATGCAAATGGTAACGTACTGTATGACAGCCAGGGAAATCCAATACCGATGACCTATCTGGGCACTTATACCTTCCGCGGCGGAGATGCTGTCTATGAAGACATTAACAATGATGGCCAGATAGACCTCAATGACGTGGTCTATATTGGTGATTCGAATCCCCGTTTCACGGGTGGATTCGGTAGTTCTCTCAGGTACAAGAACTTTGACCTTAATATCAATTTCCATTACCGTATTGGTTTCGACATTATCAACCTGGTAGCCATCCAGACCGAAGGCATGCTTGACCGGAATAACCAGAGTAAGGCAGTACTGAGCAGATGGCGTGTTCAGGGACAGGATGAGCCGGGAATAATACCCAGGGCATACCTGGACCATCCGGCCAACAACCTGGGATCGGACAGATACGTGGAGAGAGGCGATTTTTTGCGGGTAAACAGTGTCCAATTACGTTACAGGCTTGATGACAGGTTCGCTCAAAGGATAAATGCGCGGACAGTTAATATTTCGCTCAGCGCGCGTAACCTTTATACATTTACCAACTATTCAGGACAGGATCCTGAAGTTGGGCAGGATGCAAGCAACCCTTTCTGGATTGGTGTTGACAGGGCCAATACCCCTCCGCCAAGAGTTACTACACTAACTATAAATGTTGGTTTCTGAGATTAGTGAAAAAGGTAATAAAGATAATAAATATGAAAAAAATTAAATATCTGTTAATTGCCCCTCTGTTATTTGTTCAGGTCGCATGTAATGAATGGCTTGAGTTACTTCCACCCGAGGGCCTTACCAGGGAGCATTTCTGGCAGACCAAGGAGGAAGTGGAAGCAGTAGTTATGGGTGCCTACGAATCGCTGAGGAGTATGGACGGACATCTTTTCAGGCTGGGCGAACTCCGCGCCGACATGATCATGGACGGCGGCAATATGTCGGCCAATGAACGCAGAATTATGAATGGTAACATTTACCCGGATAATGGCCTGACCAACTGGGATCGGTTCTATGTTGTAATCAACTACTGTAATGAAGTAATTGAAAATGCACCAAGAGTGCAGCAAAGAGATGATACATTTACCGATTTCCAGCTCCGGGGCTACCTTGCAGAAGCTCATTTTCTACGGGCATTGAGTTATTTTTACCTTGTAAGGATATTTAAAGATGTACCGCTTGTTCTCCAATCAACTGAAAGCGATGATGCAGACATTTATTTGCCAAAAACCGGCGGATATGAAATCCTTGATCACATTACCAGTGATCTGAAACAATTCCGAGGTTTTGCCCCTGTTGAAGGATACCGGACCATTGCTGAAAACAAGGGAAGGGCAACAAGGGCAGCCTACGATGCTTTGCTGGCGGATATTGCCCTCTGGCAGTTCGATTACGAAGCAGTGATCAGTCACGTAGAGCGGATAGAAAATGCTGATAACCATCTCCTCCTTATCAGCTCCCGGTGGTTTGAACTGTTTCATCCCGGTAACACCGCAGAAAGTATTTTTGAGCTGCAGTTTAACGATAACCTGGGACAGCAGAACAGCCTATACGGCATGACGAACAGGAATGCCAATAATTATGACCCCAGTCAGACTGCCATTCAGATGTTTGGTAAGCGCTATGCAAGAGAGCTTTACAGGGGAGAGGATGCATCGATCAAGAGATACGGAGAAGATGAATTCATTATCTGGAAATATGTAGGCCTTGCGGGAGATGGTATGTCTGCACGACCGGGCTTCCTGCAGCAAAGCGCCAATTTTATTATTTACCGCTATGCCGATGTGCTTTTAATGAAAGCTGAGGCGCTTTCACAACTTGGACGGTTTCAGGAAGCACTTGAAATCATAAACCTGATCCGTAACCGGGCAGACGTTCCTACCATAAGCCTGCCTGACTCGGAAACAGCTTACGAAGACGCAATTATGAATGAAAGGGCTCTTGAATTTGCATACGAGGGCAAAAGGTGGTTTGACCTCCTGCGAATGGGCAGAAGAAATAATTATGCACGGAAGAATGTACTGATCAATATACTTGTCAGTAATGTACCTTCAACACAAAAAAGAATACTGGCCATGAAACTTAACAATCCCCTGGGATGGTATCTTCCGATTTATGAGTCAGAAATAGAACGTAACAAAAATCTGGACCAGAATCCTTATTACTCTTTTTAGCAAAAGAACAATCACCAAACTTTAAATGAAAATTTAACATTTGAAACAAAATATAAACAAATGAAAAAGGGAATAATCTTAACAAGCATCATTTTTATCATCCTCGGATCACTTTCGTGTGAAGACGACCCGATAGAGGCAGGTTTTGAGGATATGATAAATATGTCCATATACGATTATATTCTTGAACACAAAGATAAATTTTCGAGTTTTCTCCGGATTCTTGAAAAAGGGGGGATTGATAAAACTCTGAGTGCATATAATCCCCGGGGAATTGGATATACTCTGTTCTTACCCGATAATGAAGCTGTAAGCAGGTACATTGATAATCACCGGCAGTTTAATTCATTGGATGAGTTGCTTAACGATCCTTTATATGCTGCAAATCTTGGGAAATATCATGTTCTGAATATAGGCATTCACTCCAATGATTTTCCTTTCGGAGCTTTTCCCGAAACCACCCTTTCAGATGATCTGCTTACCGTGAGTTTCATAATTGAAACCGATACGTCTTATTATATGATAAACAACCAGGCGCCCGTAACTCTACCCAATATTGAGGTTTCCAACGGTTTCATCCATCTTCTGGGGAATACACTTGAGCCTGTTTCGCTTACTACATATCAATGGCTTGAGCTTCATGACGAGTACTCAATCTTTAAGGAAGCAGTAGATTTAACAGGTTTTGATGAGATTACCAACATCAACACAAAAGATGAATCCGCTAATAACCGGCCATTTACCCTGCTGCTTGAACATAACTCCATCTATCACAAACATGGCGTGCATTCGATTGAAGATCTAATTGAAGAAATCAGCCCTGATAATCATGACTATACAAATCCATCCAACCCTCTTTACAATTATGTAGGTTACCACATGCTTACAGGCAACTATTTTATTGACGATTTTGTAGATAATGCAACCAATTACAGTACTTATGGAGAAGTACCACTGAACATAAACGGCCTCGGAAACGATATTCTTATTAACAGGGGGAAAGAGGTTTTCGACATCATTATCCACGGTCCTGATACAACAATAATAGACTGGATCGGATTCAATTACGATGCCAGCAACGTTCTCACCCAAAGTGGTGTGATTCATTTTATTGACCGGATGATGAGGCCTGTCCCCCCATCCAGGGCCATACTGAATTTCGGATTTTGGGAGGAACCCTATTTAAATCAGTTCAGGAACGAGTTGGGTGAATTTATTATTGAAGAACCCTCTGCTTTGTCAGTTATAGAATTTTCAGGTGAAGACCTCTATTATGTTAAAAGAAGTCCCGGTGAGACTAACGCCTGGAATAATGATTACCTTCTCATTGACGGTGATTTTTCAATCAGTTACACGGTTCCAAAAATTGTCCAGGGCAGATACAGGGTTATCCTCAGGGCTGAAAGGCTGAATACACAGAATGCTGTGGTTGAAGTCTTCATTGATGGAGCAAAAATTGGAGGGTTAGTCGATTTATCTACCGGGGGAAGTGCAAATAACCCGTTCCAGAATACCGTGCTCGGAACCATCGATTTTACCAGATACGATAATCATGTCATCACGGTAAGAGCTTTAATACCGGGAAACTTTCAATGGGATCAGATCAGGTTTGAACCCTTTTAAAAATCAATCAGGTAATGTTTAAACAGATGAAGCATAATTATTACAGATTCGGAGTCATCATAATAATGATTATTATGATCACGGGTTGTTTGGAAAAATGGCAGGATCATTATGATACAATTCCTGAAACCGTAAATCAAAATGTATGGGAAGCAATCCAGAACAACCCTGACTTGTCGTTGTTCGCGGGTTATATCAAAGAATTGCAATATGATACACTGTTTCTGTCAGATGACCCCTTTACGCTTTTTATTCCTACAAATCAGGCTGTTACAGAATTTGTAGATACAGCATCCATTACAGCCTCTGTGCTTGACTACCATTTTTCCAGGCACTTTATTCAATCGAGCAGCGTTCGGGGCAAAATAAAAATACAAACACTTGCTGAAAAATTCGCGTTGCTTGATAATACCGGAAATAACCTTCAGTTCGATGGTATTCCGGTAATTTATGAAAGTCCGTTGTATAATAACGGAAAATATTTCACCATGCAGAAAGTGGGTTATCCCCGGCCTAACATTTATGAATATTTTGCAGCAAACAACCCTGTCTTCAAATATTATATCGATTCGCAGGATTCCATTATAGTGGACATGGAAAAAAGCCGCCCGCTTGGTTTTGACGAAGAGGGGAACACCATATATGATACCGTTGCAATTATTTATAACGAATTTGAAGAATTTTTTTTCCCGGTACGTGAAGAATTGAGATACAGAACTGCGACCATTGTGTTTCCCAATGAAAATGAATATAATGAGGCATTGACAAATATGGCACTCTACCTGGGCAGCTACCAGGATTACAGTGAAGTCCCGCTCGATTGGCAAAATAAAATCCTTATTCCCCACTTGTTGAAGCAGGGTGTGTTTGAAAACATGATTGAGGAGGTTACTTTCTTAACACCAACCAAAAGGGACACGGTTAAAATGAAAAATATCCTGGGAGACAGCGTGGTAATAGATTACAGGGTTGCTCAAAAAGTGCTTTGCAGCAATGGATATGTTTACAGTTACGAAAACTTTGAGATTCCGGATACGTTATACAAGGGTTCGGTTAATTTTGAGGCTGAGAGTCTGGTGAGAGAAACAGGGATCAACAGATATGCATGGAGAGAATCAGCTAAAGTTGAAAGCGATATGGCTTTTACACCTCAACGGGATTTTAACCTTCACGCATCCAATGATTCCCTGCTCAGAGTGTCGTTCCCAGTTAATTATACCGGCGCATTTTCCCTTGAATTCTATGTCAGGAACCTTTTCCCGAGAAAATACCTGATGGTGGTAGGGACAAACATAAACCTCGGCGGTATTTATGATATTTATGTTAACGATGAACTGGTAAGGCACATGGATTGGGGTGATTATCAATACCAGCAGGGGATGCTATGGAGCGTAACAGGCACTAAAAGATATATACCGAAAGGCACATATAATAAATTTGATGCGTTTGTTGATAACAAAGCTGATTATGGGGAAACCAGGATAAAATTTGTATACAGGGGGCCGGGCACCGTTTTGCATAAAGGTCTGGCCATTGATAATCTTGTATTTGTGCCATATGATTTTTAATGTTTATCGTCTGAACTATTGCAGTCCACATAAACGCATTATTAAAATGCCAATGATGAAAATGATGTATACGTCCACGAATAATACCAGGAAGGTGGTTTTCCTGCTTGCATTTATGCTGTCAGTAATATATCTGAAAGCCTCCCCGGATTCTCTTTATACCGTTGACGGAACTGTGTTGTCAGGCTCCGGCAGACCGGTTGCAGATGTTACTATAAGCATTGAAGGTTCAGCAGATCTGCCTTTTGTAACCGGCGAATCCGGTACATTTACACTACATGCGCCATCAGGGGATAGCTGGGTCATTGTTTCCCCTATCAGGGATTTTAAGGAACAACGGATATTTTTGAATAACCGTGCTTCACTTACCATATACCTTACTCCAGTTGATATTGCATCCGGATATGATGAGTTGGAAATACTTTCCCATAATTTAAATAAAAGAAATATTGTCGCCTCATTCGACAACCTGGATATTCAGAATATTTATCATACACCATCCTTATCTGTCGATCAGTATATGCAAGGCCGTATACCGGGAGTGCATGTTGAAAACCTTTCGGGCACCCCTTCGAGCGGAGCAGTCACCATGATCAGGGGCATGAATTCAATCAACGCATCCAATCAGCCGTTGTATATTATTGATGGCAGTCCGTTGCTGCCGCACGGAGTATTTGGCTCTAACCTGCATGGCTACTCTTATAACCCATTGATGGCATTAAACACTTTTGATATTTCAAAAATAACCATTGTTAAAGATCCTGCTATCACAGCCTCTTATGGTTCAAAAGGTTCGAACGGGATAATCTTTATTGAAACACTCGACCCCAGTGTAACGGAAACGACTATCGATCTTGATATCAGGAGCGGATATTCATTAACACCATCGTCATTCATTCCGCAATTGAATGCGCAACAACACAAAACCCTGATGAATGAAGTGTTGTTTTCATCTCCACTATTCGAAGAGCAGATAAGGGAGGATTATCCAAACCTTTTTCTTGCCAAAGGGGATGAAAGGTATATTAATTACAGGCATAATACCGACTGGCAAGAGCTTATTTACAGTAATTCATACCTCTCAAATATTAACATAACAGTAAAGGGAGGTGACGAAATAGCAAGATACGGGTTATCCTTTGGTTATTTAAGCAGCGATGGAATTATCAGAAACACGGGATATGAAGGATATAATCTTCGGTTTGTAAGCCGCCTGAATATGTTCACCTGGCTGCGGATGGATGCAGGTGTTGCCCTGAATTACAGTTCAGCAGAATTAAAGGAAACAACGACTGCCAACGGTACCAGTCCAGTGCTTACAAGCCTTGCCAAATCACCCCTGCTAGGCCCCTTCCAATATGATTTCGAAGGCAGAAGACTCACGAGGCTATCTGAAGTTGACGAGCTAGGTGTGAGTAATCCGCTGGCAACTATTAAAAACTATTCTGCAGGTAATGATAATTACAATTTCATCTCAAACCTGAACTTTAGTTCTTCCGTTACCGATAATCTTTCGGTAAACAGCAATTTCAGCTTCAGTTATAATGTAATGAAAGAGCAAATCTTCATGCCTAATCAAGGCATGGATTTATATTATAACCAGGAGGCAATTAATGTGGCTAAAGCCACCAATAACTCCATTACCACATTTTACAACAATACCTATGCATTATATCACAAAAAATTCGGACAGCATCACAATATTACATCCAGCACGGGTGTAAACATTCAGACAAACCAGTACGAACTGGACTGGGGTCTGACAAAAAATGCCCACGCAAATGACCGTTACCGTGCAATCCAGCATGGCCAGGATAATCTGAGGGAACTTGGCGGGCAAAACCGTAAATGGAACTGGGTTTCTCTATATGAATATTTAAACTATTCCTATATGGACAAATACCTGCTTTCTGCAAGCATCTCCATTGATGGTTCCTCAAGGACCGGTAAGAACGCGGCAAATACAATTTCATTAGCAGGTCAGCCTTTCGGCTTTTTTTACGGAGCAGGGATCGGATGGAGAATTTCAAGTGAACCTTTTTTGAGAGACATTTCATGGCTGGAAGAACTGAAATTAAGGGCAAGTATTGGCAAGACCGGCAATGATGATATTGGCGAAGCCAGCGCTACAAGGTACTATCAGACTGTAAGGTACCGTGAGACCGTGGGTTTGTTTCCCGCAGTTATGTACAATAACCGGCTTACCTGTGAAACAGTCATACAAACGAATGCTGGTATAGACTTCTCTGTTTGGGGCAGCCGGATTTCCGCAAAATTTGATTTCTTCAGCTCCAAAACCGATGATATGCTTATTTTCAGCCCTCTGCCACCATATACAGGATATAGCACGATGATGAAAAATGGAGGTACGATGGAAAACCGGGGATGGGAATTCAGCACATTTCTAAGGTTGGTGGACGGTTATTCATTCAAATGGGATGTCCAGGCCTCCCTTTCCTCTGTTAGTAACAAAGTGACAAATGTCACAGGAGATCAACTGATCACCAATCTTAACGGTGCCCAGGTGGTAACCCGGCCGGGTGCGCCTGCCAACAGCTTTTATGGCTTTATATTTGAAGGCGTTTATAAGACCAGGGATGAGGCATCTGAAAGAGGGCTGGTAAATGACAGGGGTATGCCGTATCAGGCAGGAGATGCCATTTTTGCGGATATTTCCGGGCCTGAAGGAGTGCCCGATGGCATAATAGATGATTTCGACAAAACCATTATCGGTTCATCCTTACCTGATTATTTTGGTGGCCTTCATAATTCATTTCATTACAATAGGTGGAAATTAAGCAGCTATGTACAATTTGTATCAGGAAATGATGTATTTAACTATGTGCGTTATCAAAACGAAAAAATGTCCGGGCTGGAGAACCAGAGCACCACAACACTAAACAGATGGCAATATGAAGGGCATGAAACTGATGTTCCCAGGGCACTGTGGAACGATCCTATCGGAAATTCCGCCTTTTCATCCCGGTGGATTGAAGACGCATCATATATCAGAATAAAAAACATTACGGTGAGTTATAAAATACCTTCGCAGTTTCTGGCTTTTCGAAACGCTGAGTTTTACTTTTCGGCCAATAACTTATTTGTGTTTACAAATTATCTGGGCTATGATCCTGAGTTTGCCCATTCATTCTCGAACCGGGCAATTGACTATGGTCAGTCTCCGCAACCGCGACAATTTATAGCAGGGATAAAGTTTGGTTTATAAAAACAGAAGTAGAGATGATAAAGATGAGAAATTTAATTAAAATACAGGCCATATTCATCACAATACTGATTTCAAGCGTATTGCTATCCTCCTGTGAAGATTTTCTTAATCCTGAACAGGAGTTGAATATAACCGAAGACCGGTTGTTTGGGGACTGGTACGAATACCGGTCCATCGCAATGGGCATGTATGGCCTGGCCCAGCAACTGGCTGAACAAATTGTTGTACTCGGGGAGCTGCGTGGTGATTTGCTGGAAATCACACCAAACGCAAATCCGGACCTGGTTGAAATCTATAACTTCAATATATCAAAAAACAACAGGTATGCCTCACCAACAAATTTCTTCAAGCTTATTTCAGCCACTAATAACCTTATTCGCATATTGCATCGCGAACAGCCCCAGGTACTCGATCCGGACAGCCCCGTTACAAATTATGACAGACTATACGGTGAAGCGCTTTGCATGAGGGCATGGGCCTACTTCAACGCAGTCCGGATTTACGGCAAGGTTCCATACATTCACGAATCACTGGAAACCCTGGAAGAAATTGAAGCATTTGTCAGTTCTCCTGTAACTAACATTGACAGCGTATATTATGTATTCGGGCTTGATGGAAATATAACAGATACGATTTACAAGTCCATTGAACTGGAAAGAAACCTGTATAACACAGATATGATTATCAGCAAGTTTACCAAACAACTTGAGCAGGAAATAAAAGCTGTCGGTGTGAATCACTACATTGACAATAACGATGTATCCTGGGAAATTACAGTTTGGAACACATATGCCATGCATGCCCTTCTTGGTCAGATGTACATTACCAGGGGAGACTTATCCAACGCCCGTAAACACTTTGAAAAAATTGTCTATCACAATGCAGAGGACCGAACAAGATATCAGCTTGATTTCGCTTTTGGATTGTACAACTGGCGAAATATTTTTATGGGCGTTGACAACAGGGAGCACATATTTACTCTTCCGTTCAGTAAAGCAACCTTCCAGCAAAACAAATTCCAGCACCTGTTCACTTCATGGGGACCTCATACCTATCAGCTGAAACCGACCAAAATAGCCACTGATCTCTGGGAAACCGTATGGAGATATCAGGTTATTGCAGCCAGTACCAATCCCGAACGGTCGGAAATGAGATCAATAGGCGTCCCCACAGATTTTTACCGGGGATACGGGCATTCGTATATGTATATGAAAGGTATTACTCCCCTATCGCAACAGAACTATATGAACATGATATCGCTCAGGGTCCAGGGTGATGAGGTCAATTCAAGAAACATAATGGAAGGAGTTGATACCGTGGTATTTAAATATAACATAGGTAAGAATATATTTGATCAGGATGCCGATTTCATTGTATACAGGGCGGCCGATATTCACCTTTACCTGGCCGAGATCCTGATATACCACAGATATCGTGACCAGGCAGGCAATATGACCTCTGATTTCCGTTTCGCACTGGGCTATTTAAATGACGGAGCATTTGACCTTGAGAAAGCATCCCTTGCAAGGAGCCAGATCGGAGTTCGCGGCAGAGTCGGAATAGGTGTCAATCTTGCATGGAACGGAAGAATCGTTCAGAGATGGGATTACGACCATATTGAACTGGATGACATCATATACATTCATGATCCATATACTAATGAAATTACCGGATACAGAAATCTCCTCGGAAACCTGCCCGCCAAACAAAGATATTTTGTCGACCAGGTGCTTAATGAACGGGCACGTGAGCTTGCGTTTGAAGGAAAACGGTTCTATGATCTGATGCGTGTTGCCAAAAGGAGGAATGATCCCTCCTACCTTGCAAAAATTGTTTCATCAAAATACCCGTCCGGGCAAAGGGAGCATATATATTCTCTGTTACTGGATGAAAATAACTGGTATATTAATTATTTTGACTGATCTTTCCGGTAGTTTAATATGAAAATCCGGCAATTTTATGAATTGATCAGGATTGCTGAACCCTGAAATTCCTCAGGTTATAGGTAAATGTCAGCATGAAGAACCTTGTAAGCTGGTTCGTCCGCA
>SLOS01000330.1 GCA_007132365.1 Bacteroidales bacterium
AAAAGGGAGGTTGGTGTGGCGGATATTGCCCCTACCATCTCCCTTTTACTGGGTATTCCTGTTGGACCGTTTGCCACTGGCAAGCCCATTATGGAACTTATCCGGTAAGCATGTGCAGCATTTAACCAGGTAACCGGCCGTTTTACCAGCCGGGGATGAAGTTAAGTCCCAATACTCCTGAATGTATTCCCTCCCTGTGGAAAGGGAAGGCGTAATAGGGCTCCAGAATCATGGCTCCGAAAAGATTGACTCTCAGCGAGACACCAGTGCTGAAAAACGGAAAGCGCCTGTCCGCGTCAAAATTATTTATATCTAAAGTGGGCCTGGTGTCTCGAGTCCATGTCACCCCTGCATCAAAGAACAGTGCCAGCTCAGTAAACAAAAATCCTGATCTGATAACTGCAAGTTGCTCGGGGCCGGTGAATGGCAACCTGATCTCAAAATTTGCAACTGCCATCCTGCTTCCGATCAGGTCATTTATTGAAAAGTCCCTGTTTCTGCTCATAGTCTCCTGTAACTGATTTGATCCGTAGCCTCTCACAAAGCTGAACCTGGGATCTCCAAGGTACAGTGGATAGAAAATACCTCTTTCCTCGGAAGTGGGTCCGTAACGCCCGCTGTGATAAAGCCTGACTGCAAAGCTCAGTGGATTCTGGAAATAATAATGCCTGTAATCTGTAAGCACCTCAAAAAATTCAACCTGCCCGAAATATTTGCTTCCCTGCAACCTGTACCTGGACCCCCTCATTGGCGAAGCCATACCAAAATAGGAATTGTCGCCTACATAGGCCAGTTGGGCTCTTCCCAGGTTAAAGCCTGGAGGGCTGTCGAGGTTTCTGTCTGGTGGCGGCGAGCCAATATATCTGCCAAACTGGTCATAATAATTGTTAAAAACGTCTATACGATAATAGTAACGGGCAAATGAAGCTCCCCCCTCCAGCCGGCGTGTCATGGAAAACGGATAGTAGGCAAATCCTGCAATCTGATCCTCAAAAATCCTTTGGTTAACAAGTGCATAGTTCACTAAATTTGGTTCATCTTCAACCGGAAGCAGCGTCATAAAGGCAAAACGATAAGGTATATGGGAAAGTGACCCGCCCCACTTGATCCTTCTCTTCTGGTTCAGATAGGTTCCCATACCGCCAAAATCATATATCTCACCGTTTACCATAGCAGCAGCAAATAGCGTCTGATTACCGAGTATGTCTGAAAAAAGCATATTCACCCCACCTGACATTCCGGTACCGTAGTAACTGCTGACGCCAACGCCAACACCTGTATTCCCGATATAGTCAAGCTGAAATTTCGGCCGGTACTTTTGTACCCGGAAGGAGTCAACAGGATAATCTATGTATTTTTCATTATCTGCGATCAGCCTGTCTACAATATTTACTGCCACACGCTGGAAAGGAGGCAGGGTAGCTGCAAGCATATCCACAGCTCCGGGGTCAACCGGCTCTTCATTAAAATCTTCAGGCATTGCCGAATAGATGGTGTAATTACCCTTCATGTAGTAAGAGTAGGTAAGCATCCCGGTTTCCCTGGCAACACTTATTGCGGGAGAATGTGATGTTATTCCGCTGATGCCGGTAGGATAGTTGGTTGCCCGGTAAACTATTCCGCTCTCAAGTGCATAACGGTAAAGGTTTCTGAAACCGTCACTGTTTGAAAGAAAGTAGATGGATTGACCATCGGATGAAAAGACCGGGTTAATATTATCTGCTCCCCTGAAGATGGGTAATATCTGAATTTCATTATTGCTGCCGGTATCTATAATACCCAGGTTGAATTCATAGGTAACCATGGTTGAAGTGTCTCCCGGTTGTTTTTTATCAGTGGCAAATGCTATATAACGGCCGTCAGGCGACCATGAAGCATGGGCATAGGAGTATCTGTCGTTGGTGAGCCTTGTTACCTCCTTCGATTCCATGTCATAGAGATACAAATTGTTCCTTCCTCCGACAAGCCCGGTCATGACAAGGTATCTGCCGTCTGGCGACCATGACGGATTGTTGATGAAAGGCACTCCCGGAATAGTTATTTCCCTTGTCCGGCGCGGACGGTTTTTATCGGCAATTAGAATATGGCTTATACCCCTTTTAACAGCAACGTAGGCAAAATATCTGCTGTCCGGCGACCATGTTCCCATCGATTCAAGAAAATTGTACCCGTCTATGTCAGTGTTTCGCGTGGAACTTGTCAGGGTTCTTTTTATCTTTCCATCTTTGGTACTTGCAATGAACAGGTCGAGGGTAAATACATTTTTCTCAGAGAAAAATGCCACATATTCCCCGTCAGGGCTTACTGCCGGAGAAACATTCATATTTCCACCTGTTTCATCAAATATCAGTTTTCTGCCGGACATTTCAGAGCTTGCATTTTGAAGAAGATCCTCATAATGCATTCTGAATGATGATTGCCAGATGTCAGAAAATGAACTTGCACTCATTTCAAGCACATTTTCTATTGCTCTTTCGTATCCCCATTTTGCGGTTTCTGTAAAAAGCGGGGTTATGATGGAGTCGCCCCATGTTCTTGCAACAAAAGCCCAGAAAGCATGTCCGTACCGGTATGGGAAATATTTGTAGCTGGTGGTCATATCCCTGAGTGTCGGAAAATCATCGTTCAGTATGGCATCACGCATCCACATGGCAGTGTTGGCATCAACGCTGCCAATTGAAAGGTATTCTGCCATCCCCTCAATGAACCACAGAGGAAGATTCCTGAAAGAATAGACCTGCATTGTGTCATTTCTCAAAAGCTCATTGAACTGGAAGGAGTGTACAAGCTCGTGTCCCAGGACATGATCGGTCTGGGCGTTCGTTTCAAGAACAGGCATTACAACCCTGCTCTTAAGGGATTCAGTAACCCCGCCCGTACCTATTCCAATCATGCTGCTCACGGCTGTTGTTTGCTGAAAGTCCGGATGGTTCTCATACATGAGAAGGGGTATCGGATCTTTGATAGTATCACCCAGAGCACGTGCATGGCGAAAGTACCATTTTTCACTCTGTCTGGCTATTGCATGTATAACCGAATCATCTTCAAAATAGTGGTATATTTCAAAGTTGGGGGTCCGGTAAACTTTGAAGTCAAAAGTCTTATAACTGGGTTTAGTTCTTCCGAATCCCTGCGCAAGCAGATCGCCTCCGGTAAAAAACAAAAATAAAACCAACAGTAATCCAGGGTAAAAGTTTTTGCCCGTTCCCATGATAATATGCCTGAAGTTCCTCATGACCTGGAATTATTAAATTATAAAAAGGTTTGTTGCGATATTTACCACCTTAAATATTTGGGATATATTATTTAGTTCTTCAAATTACATGCCAACTAAACAATGATTCAGGATACTTTGTTTATTAATTAACTAAAATGTTTAATAAAAAAAGTTAAATATTAAACAAAATACAAAAACTCCTGTGATGGTCATGTAATTTATGGCGCAGTCTCAATTATTCCCGTACTATTTCAATATCATTTTTGGCGGTATTTATCTTCACAATATGAAAAGGCTGGGTAATTACGGTAGTAACCAGATCTCCCGGTGCAGGAGATGATGTTTCTGCAACTGCTTTTATTACACCATTGTTTTTATGGACCCTGGTTATTTCTATACTGTAGCCACCTGTTGATCTGGTTCCCATGAATACTGCCAAAACCGTTTCCCGGGAAAAGTCAACTTCAGGAAGTTGTTTTTTGGGGTATGTCCCCCGGTGAACCTTTTCCCAAAGATTTGCCCAATCTTCTCCGGAAGTAATAATTATATCGCCGGCATGTTCAATTCCGCAAAAACTTCCGCCAGCCAGGCTGGTAATTTCCAATTGATCCATATCATTCACGTATTCATGCAATGTTGCAGCTTTTCTCAGCTGACATGCAGGAAGTACCATTATGTAACCAATTGCTGCAAC
>SLOS01000126.1 GCA_007132365.1 Bacteroidales bacterium
AAAGGAGGCCCTGATTTGAACGAGCTGGGCTTGAGTCCACCGGGCCTTCGTCTTGCAGAAGCATTGCGTGACTATGGTGCATATGTTATTGATGGCGGTCAAATGCCTGTTATAAGAACTACCGAAAACTTTCCACAATCCCTGTATAACCAGCTGCATTTTACCCTTTCTGATGATCTGAAAAAAATCTACAGGGAGATGCGCCTTGTTCTGAATTCCGTTGAGGGTGCCACAGCTGAAATGACAAGTTCCTGGCCAACTACCGGTAGCATAGGAACTCCTACCTGGCCTGCCGGTGGTGGTGAGCCACTTGCACCAAATACCGCTATTGACGCCGTAACATCCTCTGAAAAAATTATTTACCCCGATTACGACCTTTTCAAAGGCTTGCAGGTTTTTCCCAATCCTGCAAAAGATAACATTACTGTACGTCTTGATAATATTCCCGGTAATGGAGTAGAAATTGATGTAACAAACATGCTGGGTCAGGTGGTGGTTACATCCCAAAGAATGACCGAACCAGTGATAAATATATCATTACCTGAGGGACAAACTATCTATTTCGTAAGGATCACATCAAACCATCAAAGCAAAACTATCAGGGTAGTTAAATTATAATGGCACATAGAAAATTTATCTGAATGTAATTACTAAATTATATTTAATTTTGAGAACCTCACCATAAATGAAAAAAGCATTTATTATTATTTCCTGGTCTTTTCTGGCAATCTCTTATTCTTACAGTCAGACAAACCCCAGTCCCGTTGACTGGTATCATAACCCTTTCAACAAGAACAGTGCCCACCACCGGCCAATTGGAACCGGGGCTGAATATGCTTCTGATGATGATACACTTACTAAGCTTTGGCAATCATTTTTCCCGAGTCCTAACACCCGGGGTAATATCAACCAGGCTCATCCATTTGGAGCACCTTTTGTTCTGGAGGATGAAAGCTATCCACTGGAAACGGTAATCGGGCGGCATTGTAGTGACGAAACGGATAATCTTCTGGGTGGTTCACAGCCCTTTCCTTTACAACGAAGGGTGCCTGAAAATTATGTGACAAAATATAATTACGACTCGTCAATGCAATGCTGGGATAATATCGCAGTGTTTTTTGATCCCACTAAATTGGAGATTCATGAGTTTTTCTATTTCAATAGAAATTTAACTACAGGACAATACCGCGCAGCATACAGGAGGCCTCCACACAGGATCGACGGACTCGGGCACGGAGATGTTTTAGGACGAAAGAAAGGCGTCCCCGCCGCCGGGATGTCTGCTGTTTTCGGGCTACTCAGGAAGGCAGATCTGGAAGCCACTGGACAACCCATTGGTCATGCCCTCCAGGTGTCAATACCTGGTTTACCTCATGGACCTCAGCCGCAGCTATTGGGTCGTAGGATTCAATGGCCCGCTACCACACCCGACGGATTTGCCAATCGGGCTGATAGATGTACCGGGCTGTTTGCCTATGGTACGTTGATAGCATTACCGCCGGAGTCAAAAGGAGGCCCCAACCTGGATGATCTGAACCTTTCTGAACCGGGAAGGAGACTTGCGGAATGTATCAGAGATTACGGGATGTACGTTATTGACCAGGCCGGTGCTGTCGCACTGAGATCGGACGAACCTCTGGGCCCGCTTATGGCACCTCTCACTGAGGATTTCCGTAAGATATTACCTTATTGTCGTGTGGTTACCAACAGTGTAACCGGTGCTACGGCCGAAATATCGGTTGGCGGCTCATGGCCGGGAACCGGTTTTATAGGAACTCCAACAGGTAGCGAAGGCAAGACATGGCCTGCGGGCGGGGGTACGCCACTTGCTCCTAACACAGCTATCGATGCAGATCAATAACAGGGATATTGATTTTTAGTTTAATCCAATAAAAAACATTTGCACATGAAATTATCAAAGTTTAACCTCCTTTCAATTATCACTGCCGGCACCGGCATTGTAGCTTGTAATATGCAACCGGAAACCCGGCAGGCCCACCCGAACATTGTTCTTTTTATAACCGACGACCAGGGATATGGTGATATGAGCGTTCATGGTAACACCAATCTTTCTACACCTAATATAGACGGGTTGGCATATAATGGTGTTCAATTCAGCCATTTTTTCGTCCAGCCGGTCTGCTCCCCTACCAGGGCTGAATTGTTAACCGGAAGATATCATCCCCGTTCAGGTGTGGGGGGGACAGAGAGAGGGACCGAGAGGGTTCACGCAGATGAGACTATGATAGCAGACATTTTCCGGGAGGCCGGTTATGCCACCGCGGCCTATGGTAAATGGCACAACGGGATGCAGCCTCCGTATCACCCTAATTCAAGAGGATTTGATGAGTTCTATGGTTTTTGTGCGGGACACTGGGCCGATTATTTCAGTCCTCCTCTTGAGCATAACGGCCAAATAGTCATGGGCGATGGTTATATTCCGGATGATATAACAAACCGGGCAATAGATTTTATAAAAGAGAACCATGATTCTCCATTCTTTATATACCTGGCTTTCAATACACCGCATACCCCCCTGCAGGTTCCGGATAAGTGGTATGATAAATTCAAGGATAAGCAGCTGGAAATGACAACTGATGACCGTTACACGGAAAACTTTGATTTTACAAGAGCAGTACTTGCCATGTGTGAGAACATAGACTGGAATGTAGGCAGGGTAATGGATGTGCTTAAAGACCTTGGTGTTGAGGATAATACGATTGTATTATTTATGGGCGACAATGGCCCCAACAGTGCCCGCTGGAATGACGGGATGAAAGGAAGGAAGGCCCATGTTGATGAAGGTGGCGTTCGTTCCCCATTGTTCATTCAATGGAATGACGGTATTGAACAGGGAGCCATGATAGAAGAAATCGCAGGAGTGATTGACTTGTTGCCGACTCTTACCGATTTAGCAGGAATTGAAAGTGAGACGAAACATCCGATTGATGGTTTAAGTCTCAAACCACTTATAATGGGTGAAGAACAGCTATGGGAGGAGAGGTTCATCTTTTCCCATTTTAATGACCGGGTAAGTGTTCGCAGTCAGAGATACCGTCTGGATCGTGAAGGAAGGCTTTTCGATATGGTCTCAGACCCGGGACAGTATACCGATATAAGTAAAAATGAACCTGATGTGCATAATGAGTTATCAGGTGCGGTTGAAGAGTGGAGAAGGACTGTTCTTTCTCTGCTAGGGCCTGAAGACCGACCCTTTACCGTAGGTTATCCGGAGGCATTGTACACACAGCTTCCGGCTGCTGACGGCCATCCTCATGGCAATGCAGTTAGATCTAACAGGTGGGTTAGCGACAGTTATTTTACAAATTGGACATCAGTGGATGATAAAATTACATGGGATGTGGAGGTTCTTGCCAGTGGCAATTTCGATGTGGAGATATACTACACCTGTCCCCCGGCCGATACAGGAGCTTCCTTTACCTTATCATTTGGCGATTCAGTTTTGGAAGGCAGGATTACTGAGCCTCATGATCCTCCGGTAATAGGCATGCAAAACGACAGAGTGCCCAGGCAGGAATCATATACCAAGGATTTTATACCCCTGAACATGGGTACAATATATCTGGAGCAGGGGCGTGGGGAAATGAAACTGCAGGCAATAGATATACCGGGATCACAGGTTATGGATTTTAAAACTCTTGTCCTGAAGAGAAAAGACCAGTAAAGCAAAAGATGAATATCTTTCTGTAAAACCTGCAACGGCGGGGTCCGAAAATAAAAAGTTCAGTAAATGGCTGGTTAAATAAAAATAGGTCTAGAGTCAATCAAAAAACTGCCTCAAAGAAAATCTTTGAGGCAGTTAATCGTTTATCAGGCAATATGTTTACCCCGGGTTCTTTACAACCCGGGGGATAAAACTGATTTAGTAAACAACAACTCTCTGAGCCCT
>SLOS01000430.1 GCA_007132365.1 Bacteroidales bacterium
ATATGCCGTCAGGGTGAGGATAGGCAGACAGGATTTTATGGGGATGATGAATATCGGTTTCAGGCCGACGGTTGAAAAAAGGAAGGGAAATAAAAGCCTTGAGGTCCATATAATGGATTTTGCAGGTGATGTTTACAATCACAAAATCAAAATTAGCTTTATCGATCGCATTCGCGATGAGATGCAGTTCGGCAGCCTTGATCAGCTAAAAGAACAACTTGCAAGGGACAAGCACCGGGCCATTGAGATTCTGTCATCATAGCATCCGGAAGACCGGCCGGCAGGCACACAATTGGTTTGATCAGAGAACTGCGAAATACTCTGAGGCCCCCGGGTTACAGTCCGTCTGCAGTTTATGTCAAAACGTCCGGTAATTCCCTGAATTTTTATTTTTATATTTGTAATTTAATTAGCTTTCAGATCTATTATCTCTTTCAGATAATTGCTTTTTCAACAGTTTAGCCGTTGGGTTGCGTACCTTGTTGTTTACGTGAGATTGGGCCGGGGCATCCCGATTATTAATTATTAAAAAAATTATATTGGATTACTATGGAAACAATTACAGAATCATTACCTTATAAGATTAAGGATTTAACACTGGCAGACTGGGGCCGGAAGGAGATTGAACTGGCTGAAAGAGAGATGCCGGGATTGATGGCACTGAGAGAAAAATATTCTTCTGAAAAGCCATTAAAGGGTGCCCGTATAACAGGCTCCCTTCATATGACCATACAGACAGCCGTTCTGATTGAAACCCTGGTTGAGCTTGGTGCCGAGGTGCGCTGGGCCAGTTGCAACATTTTTTCTACCCAGGATCATGCGGCAGCAGCGATAGCGGAAGCCGGAGTCCCGGTTTTTGCATGGAAGGGGGAGACATTGCGTGAATACTGGTGGTGTACAGCACAGGCGCTCACCTTCCCCGGCGGCAAAGGCCCCAATCTTGTAGTTGATGACGGTGGCGATGCCACTCTGCTTATACACAAGGGTTATGAGGCTGAAGAGGATGCCTCTGTCCTGGACAAAGAGCCTGAGAGCATTGAGGAGGCTGAGATCCTCAGAATACTTAAAGAGTACCTGGAGCTTGATCACGGGAAATGGCACAGGATGGTAAAAAGCATAAAGGGTGTGTCGGAGGAGACCACTACGGGAGTCAGCCGGCTCTACCGGATGAACGTGAACGGCACCCTTCTCTTTCCTGCCATCAATGTTAATGATTCGGTAACGAAATCTAAGTTTGATAACCTGTACGGGTGCCGTGAGTCTCTGGCAGACGGTATCAAGCGTGCCACTGATGTGATGCTTGCAGGAAAGGTAGTTGTAGTGCTCGGTTACGGCGATGTTGGCAAGGGTTCGGCAAGATCCATGAGGGCCTACGGTGCAAGGGTGATCGTAACGGAAATTGATCCCATATGTGCACTGCAGGCCGCCATGGAGGGGTTTGAGGTAAAAACCGTTGAAGAGTCACTGGATGAAGGAAATATTTTTGTCACTGCCACCGGCAACAAGGATGTTATTACCGTTGAGCATATGGCCAAGATGAAGGACCAGTCCATCGTCTGCAACATTGGCCATTTTGACAACGAGATCCAGGTAGATAAACTTGAGGCCTACCCCGGGATAGAAAAGATCAATATCAAACCGCAGGTGGACAAATTTGTGTTCCCGTGGGGGCATGCAATAATATTGCTGGCCGAGGGAAGGCTCGTTAACCTGGGATGTGCAACAGGACACCCCTCGTTTGTTATGAGCAATTCATTCACAAACCAGGTACTCGCTCAAATGGATCTGTATAAAAATAAATATAAAACAGGCGTTTACACTCTTCCCAAATCACTTGATGAAGAGGTTGCCAGGCTGCATCTTGGGCAGATAGGTGTAAAACTTACCAGGCTTACCAAAGAGCAGGCCGATTATATCGGGGTTCCGGTGGAAGGCCCCTACAAGCCTGATTATTACCGGTATTGATTTTTTGAGCATTATGGTCACTCCAAAACCCCTGCATAAGGGAGATAAAGTCGGTATTGTCACCCCTTCAGGTAAGATCGAAAAAGGAGCCCTGGATAATGCCATTTCTTATTTTGAAGGATGGGGGTTAAAAGTTGTGACAGCACCCAATACTTATTCAGGGTTTAACCAGTTTGGGGGAACCGACCGCGAAAGATCATCAGACCTTCAGTCCATGCTCGATGATAAAGACATAAAAGCAATCATCTGTTCACGCGGTGGATATGGGTCTGTCAGGATTATTGACAGGATTGATTTCAGCCGTTTCATGTCATTCCCGAAATGGGTTGTGGGCTACAGTGATATAACGGTGCTTCACAGCCATATTAATGAAATATGCGGTATTGAGACACTGCATGGCCCGATGGCCGCTGAGTTGTCGCCGGACAGGAAAAGTCCTGTATCTGCCCGATCAATGGAGCTTCTCAGGGAAGTGCTTTTTGGCACCGTACCCGCATACTATTATCCGAATCATCCTTTGTCCAGAAAGGGAAAGGCAGTGGGGGTGCTCACTGGGGGTAATCTTTCGGTAATCTGCAGTCTTTTCGGATCGACTTCATTAACCGGGCTGCAAGACAAGATCCTGTTTATTGAGGATGTGGGTGAATATCTTTACCATATTGACAGGATGATGGTCGCATTGCGAAGGAGCGGGGTGCTTGGGATGATCGGCGGACTCCTGGTGGGGGCGATGACAGATATGAATGATAACAAAGTGCCTTTCGGCAGAACGGCATGGGAGATTATAGCTGAAGCAGTTGAAGATTATGATTATCCTGTTTTTTTCGGATTTCCTGCCGGGCACCAGCCGGAGAACCATCCCCTTATCCTTGGCCGGAAGGTGATTCTTTCCGTTGGAGACAAAACCGGCAACCTGACCTTTATTCAATAAAACCATTACCAGGCAGAGTATTATGGCTGAACATAATGAGCTTGGAATTCTTGGAGAGGAAATTGCAGTCAGGTACCTGCAGGATAGGTCGTATGCCATTCTTGAAAGGAACTGGAGGTCAGGCCGGCTGGAGGTGGATATTATTGCCCGGATAGATGATCAGATGGTCATTGCTGAAGTAAAAACGCGGACTGACGGATTTCTGGAGTCGATCGGAGAGGCTGTCAATAAAAAGAAACAGAATCTCCTTATACGTGCGGCCAATGCATATATTGTAAAAAAGAACATGGACCTTGATGTTCGGTTTGATATAATAACTGTCATTTTTGAAGGAAAGACCAAATTTCAGGTACAGCATATTGAGAATGCATTCTATCCCGGGGTCAGGAGTTAACCGGGAACAGGGATCAGCTGGCAGGACTGACCAGGAAGCTCAGGGTTTATTTTTGCCAGGATGGGTTTTAGGACCGGGAACGTATGGCTTTGCAGTACCCCTTATCCTGCAAGGAGGTTGCAGCCCCTGATATCGGAATTGTCAAACCGTCCGAGTATCTCAAATTCACCTCCCGGTGTCATCTTTCCAAGGTCGGCAGTTTCAATGAAAGCACAGGAATCAATATTGGCAAGGTCAATTATGTTAACCCCGCCGCTTCTGCCTGGTTCCAGATATGAGAAAGGGTCATATGCATCTCGTATCAGTACTTTCATCCAGGGAGGAGTGCGAAATTTACCTCCTGATCTTGAATAGGCCTGTGACAGCAGTTCTGTCATACCATATTCGGAATGAATATGTTTAAGGCCTGTTTCAGATTTCAATATTGAATGCAGTTCCTCCCGTGTAAGCTCCTTTCTTCTCCCTTTCATGCCGCCCGTTTCCATCAAAATGGTGTTTTTAAGCCTGAAACTGTGTTTTTCAACGAGGTCAAGCAGTGCAAAACTGACTCCGATCAGAAGAGCCTTTTCGTTATTATTTTCCAGCTGATTGATTATGAATGCGAGTTGCTCCATATCTTC
>SLOS01000307.1 GCA_007132365.1 Bacteroidales bacterium
AAATATACATGACAATTTTTAAATATAATCAATTATTCAATGCTGCGTTAAATGTGATACGGTTCTCAAGCATTGGGCACAACATTGGTTTTAATTATTATGGAGCTTCCTGCTTTCAAAAATCACACTCGATCCATTGTTTTGCAAAAATGGAGAAAAATTGCATTAAACCAGATTTTCCTGCACAATCCCGATCTTTTTCAAAGCATACTCACTCTCCTTCAGATAATCACCGTACACGGTTATCCAGTGGAAGCCCGGCATCTTTTCGGCCAGCAGCAGATCGTCGCAATCATAGCTGATATTGATCTGCGTGCGGCAGATGGGCATAAACGGGTTCTCAACAATTCTGCCGGGCAGCCCGGTGTACTTTTTGAATGAAAAATCGGGAATGATATTCGTGATTTTCTGTCCAACCTTCATCTCCACCTTCGGAGCCGCGCCGTAATCAGATTCGAAGTGGGTAAGGATCCTGGCAGGTTCGAGGTTTTTCCCGTCCATCCTCCTTGGCGCAGTGCAGTGTGAAATTGTTTTAATTCCGCCATGAGGATAGGTGGGATTGTTGAAGAATACCGGTTTCCCGGAAATGTTCGCCATCAGTATTCCCGCAGGTACAACAACAAAATCGGATTCACAGAAAGCCAGGTAGCCGGCATCATTGAGCAATCCGAGAGTCAGGCACGCGGCGGTTTTAGACACCGGCATTATCGTGCCCATGCAATGGTTGATGGTTATGGCCCGGCAGTCATAATTCTCCATCACCCGTTTCATTACATCCTCAAGCAGAAAGCAATTGTCCACAAACTCACGTTTCGTTTCCAGGGTCACTCCGCTGTCCCTCAGGTAGGCATCAGCCCTGCTCCTTGCCCTTGCAACCGCCTGCCTGTCCGCCATCGCCTCAGTTGTCAGCTTACCCAGGTCATCGTATGAAAAGACCCGGATATTCAAGCGGTATTTATCATCTACATGTTCGCGGATTACATCAGCCGGCTGTGACCATCCACCTGCTCCGCCCACTGCTATAATTCCCGCATCCAGGGTGTTTTTCAGTCCGCACAGCGCCCTCAGCCTCCACATGATCTCATCCTGGCTGTCGATCACAACATCGTTGAAATCAATCTCCGGAATAGCATGAGCGTCGGTATGCCTCCGCAGGTAACGGGGACTGATTATCTCGTACCAGAGGTATACAGGGCCCGATTTATGGCGGCAGAAAAACATCATATCCTTACCCTTACTGAGCAGGGCATCAAAAATACCGCTGCCTCCGCCGGCAGCATATACCAGGAAAAGATCAGCCTTTTGCAGTCCCCCGACATTATCAAGGTCCCCTACTGCCTTTACCTTTTCAACCGGAAGGAAGTCAACAGGAAAATCTGCGGCTGACCTCAGGGCGTCAAGCTCGCCACGGATCCTTACCACTTCGCGGTCCGCATCCTCTTCAGTCTCCAGTCCCCCCCAGTTTCTCCACGAAACCTGTTCCCGCCGCACAGGCACCTCATAGGTCAGCACAGGTTTGACCACAAGCGGCTTTCGCCTGATCTCAAAGCTGTCTTCCATCTGTAAAGAAGCAAGAGCCGACCACGAAAGGCCGGGCAACACTACTGCGCCGAGTGCCGATGTTCCCGTAACCTGCAGGAACTCCCTGCGTGTCACTCCGCCGGGCCCCTGACCATGCCCGCCAGGCACAGTTTCTTTACCGCCAGACATCTGACCAGCTTCGCCAGGCATATTTCCATAATGACCGCCACAACATGAGCGAACCGGGCCAGAGCCCGCATTTGAAGCTGTACTTTCTTTATTGACCATGGTAACCTCCTTTTTTTTATTTTATATCAAGAAACTGTATTGATCAATCCAATTCAAGATCATCATTCATCTCCTTCTGCAGATCCAAAAGATCACTGAATAATCCGGCTTATCCACACCTGCAATATCCAGCGATGAAGCCATTACATCCTGGTAATAGATGTCGGCGCTTACCTCCCTGCTCGCAGGGATATCAGGACCTGTAACTATAAATGGAACACGAACACTATGATCGTACATGTTCTGTTTCCCCAGCAAACCATGTTCACCGACCGCCAGTCCGTGATCGGAAGTAAAAAAGATATAAGTGTTTTCAGCCAGACCCGATCTCTCAAGTTCATCCAGTATTTTTCCAATCTGATTATCCATATGGGTTACAATAGCATAATACTCCTGCCGGTTTACCTTTACGGCATATTCTGTGCGAGGGAATGGAGCCAGCCGTTCATCCCTCAGGTCTTCCCCGGAGCCAATCTCTTCCCTCCAGGGATAGTGTGGCTTAAAATTTTCAGGCACCGATATATTCTCCAGCGGATACATGTCCACAAACTCTTTGGGTGATTGCCTCGGGTCATGGGGAGCATTGAAGGCCAGGTACATGAAAAATGGCTTGTCAGACTCCCCGGCATCATTGATAAATATAACCGCATCGTCAGCCAGCACTTCACTCCAGTGAGTGCCCCCTTCCCAGAAACCTCCCCATTTCTCATCCCAGGGTTGCCATACAGTGTCATTTTCGTGCAGCGGACGGTTATACCCTTCAGGAAAATCTTTGGGCATCCCAGGCCTTACATTCCTTGCATGATCAAAAACATCCTGCGGATCTCTTTTTATATTCCACTTCCCTGTAAAGTAAGTCTCATAACCGGCCTGCTGCATAAGATTGCCCCACAAAGGCCGCGATAACGGTTCATCCTGGTTGCGGTACTCATTTTCGTAACTTAACGCATCCCAGACAAAAGAGCCGGTTATCAGCATGGCTCTTGAAGGCACGCAGACTGCAGGACTCCAGGAACCCATATTATAGGCATGGGTAAATATTGTGCCGTTTAGGGCAAGCCTGTCAATATTGGGAGTTTTTACCTCCCCATCAAAATGGCCCATTGCCCGGAAGCTCTGATCATCGGAAAGAATCAAAATAATATTCGAAGGAGCAGCCATCTCCTTTTCATTGGCAGAACAACCATACAAGATGGAGCCTCCAAGCAGCAGGTATGATATCCTCATAATGTCACAGAGCTTTACTCAAGAAACAGTGTAAAAACCGCTTATTTTCACTCAAATAAAAGTAAGCAAAAAACCATTCCATTCAAAACATGTTATTTTGTCTGCTGAAGGCTGATGGGGCTTTCTTTCGATTAATTTAGAAATTTTCTTATTTTTGATTAAGTAATCATCAGTCGAAATTATGCGTGAAGTTATTATTTATCGAGGTGAAGATGAATACTGGGTAGCTGAATGCCCCAGTCTTCCAGGCTGTATCAGCCAGGGAAAAAATAAGGAGGAAGCAATTATTAACATAAAAGAAGCTATTGAAGGATATATTACTGCTTTGAAAGAAGATAACATACCTGTTCCTCCTGAAAATTTTGACACTTTTGTAGTTGCTGTATGAGCAAACTTCCACTTATTTCCGGACAGGAATGCGTAAAAGCATTGCTGCAATCCGGTTTTTATTTCAAAAGGCAACACGGCAGCCATATAATTATAAAATAGCACCATTGAGATACATGCATTTTATATTAATTGATATTTTTACCTGTTGAGTGGTTATATTATCGGTTATTTTTACCTGTTAATAGTAAATATTAACCATTATTTAGTACTTTTGTATAAAAGTGAAACTATATCCGGTGCAGAGCCCCGAAGTATTAATTGGAATTTTTTGTTTCCGACCCAGAGGATCGGCGAGGCCAATCACCCGATTCAATGCGGGTGAGATCGGCGAAGCCAATTAAACCACTTAAATAAAATGCATCATAGAAAATTATTTGATAATCTTTTAGCGCATTTACCAAAAAAGGAGTTCAGCATCATCACAGGCGCAAGACAAACCGGCAAATCCACACTTCTCAGACAGATTGAAGAAAAATGTCTTCA
>SLOS01000221.1 GCA_007132365.1 Bacteroidales bacterium
CGCCGTAACGAATGTCAGGGTCTCCCCCGAAAGAGAATATACGGGTGTAGTTGAGGATGTCGGGGTACTGATCATAGGAAACCGGACCTATGGCAGTGTTGGTTATCGGTGCAAGCATCTCTGTATCCTGCAGTTTGGCGTCAAGGCAGATCCGGTAAATATTCTTTGCGTCAGGGTGGAATCTGTCGTAACTGAATTCGTCGATGACGTAAAGGATTATCATCAATGCGCTGGCAATGCCGACTGCCAGCCCAAAAAGGTTTATAAGAGTATAGCCTTTCTGGGCAAGCAGGTTGCGGACTGAAACTTTCAGGTTGTTAAAGAGCATAATTGGAGTAGGTTAGTTGATTATTTGTTTTTTGAATTAATGGCTGTTCCAAAACCATATTCTGTTGTTATCTGAATGATTTAAAGGTTCCCTGTGATAAATTCAAAATGTTGTCTATGATAAATTCAAAATGTTGTCTATGATAAATTCAAAATGTTGTCTATGATAAATTCAGAATGCTCGTACACCAAAAAACGGCAGCAGGGTTCTGAAATTGCCAAATTCAATGCTACCCGGTAGATCCATGTGCTGATTTTTGACTCTCCCCTGAATGTATATCTTGTTTTCCATAATTGAGTGACGATTTCCTGATAGAGATCCATTCTGTCATCTTTGTCCTCAAAATAAAGCCGGCATATATTATGGATGATCCTGTTATTTGCTTCAATAGTTTCTATAAAATCCTGCTCTTTCACCCGACAAGCTCTTTTTTTGTAAGACGCCAGAATATGCATCTTGTTACAGTAAGGAGAATATTTTGGTTGTATAATTTTCAGATAAATCAATTCAGAAAATACTTCAGGCCTTCAGGATTGAGATAAATATCTTTAAAAACCAGCATGAAGAAAGCAGAAGCAATTGTCTGGGCAAGGATAATTGCCAGCGTGAAGGATACTCCTGCTTTGGTTCCTTTCACATTGCAGCTGACCTTATACGAATTGTACATCAAAACTATCATCCAGATTACAACAAGTACCATTATTATAATAATCAGGATAAATAATACTATATCAATATATGTGGCGGTAACTTCTTCACCAAGACCCAGTGTTCTGTAAAGCAAATACCGGGTAACCCTGCGGCCGGCCTCCGGAAAGCCCAGAAAAGGGACTATAAGCATAGGAGCACGTGCAAGCGCTTGTGTTCCAAGCAGGTCGATCAACCTGAAGGAGGTTTTCGATACTATCCTGCCTGCGACAAATAAAGTGAGAGATAAAGAAAACCATGCAACTGCTGCTTCAATCAGATAAATCCACAATGGAGCCGGAAGACCAAAACCGGCACCAATTACTCCATCAAGATGTGTATTGCTGAAATAACCAGTTACTGCAGTTGCAATCATGATTGCCCAGCCCAGAGCCAGGGATGGCCAACCTGCTATATAAACGAATGGATTAAATATCCATGTGCTGATTTTTGGTTTCATGGTTGTAGTTTCTAATTGTTGGTCGTGCTGTTTTGGTTTTCTGCATTAATTACTCTTTCTATCAGATCGTTCAACATATTCCTGACAGTAGGGTAGCTGAATCCCAGGGATTTTGACATCTCTTTCAGACTGCCACTCTTTTTAACAAATTCGATTATAAATTGCTGATCATCTAAAGAGAGTCTCGCAAGAGGCGGCAGATCAAAATGTCCGTTAACCATTGTCTCACAATTTACGCACTGAAGAGTTCTTACAATCAGGCTTTGCGAACAGGAAGGACAGTGTAGTGGAAGATTACGATTCATTGTTGATAATTATTAAAATTTATATTTGCTAAATTAATATAGAAATTAATAAAAAGCAAATAAAAATTAATAAAAATGAATGAAAAATTAATATAATTTAGTTATGCTTAAAAAAGGCAGTATGCAATTTTAGTGACTTAAACCGGCTACCTGAAATGGTTTCTGTTTTATAGCAGCTGTTAAACAGGTTTGTTAGATCGATATTTTCAGGGCCATATGAAGCCATATCTCAAATTATTTTTTATCTTGCCTGAGTGTGTAACTATCAGGCAAAACTTCAGGATCAGTTAAAATGGATAGACGAAAATTCTGCAAATCAGCGGGCCTGAGTCTGGCGGGGGGCGGTTCATTAATGTTGAATTCCTGTATACCTTCAGAAGGAAAGGATTCCGGCATCAGCTATTCACAGCTTGACGATATTTTGTCCCGGCCTGTACTAAGAAAGGAGCTTTTTACAGTTCCGGTGATTATTGAACAGGTTGCTCTTTTGCGTTATGGAAACAGCATGCTTTGCAGGGTAGTATCAAGTGAAGGTGCCGAAGGAATAAGCGTGAGCAACGATCTTTACATGACATCCCTTTATCCCATTTTCACACAACGGATACAACCTTTTTTCGCCGGGAAAGATGCAGTTCAGCTGGAAGAGATCATTGACGATGTTTATCTGAGCAATTATAAACTTCAGGGACTGGCGCTCTGGCTGCCACTGGCTACGGCCGAAATGGCAGTGCTGGATATGCTTGGCAAAATAGCTGGTAAATCTATGGGAGAACTGATAGGAGATATCCATCATACCCGTATCCCCTTGTATCTGGCGAATAACAACAGGGGCAGAAGTGCTGAAGAGTCAGTAGCCCGTATCCGGGAAAGTGTTGGTGAATGGCCCTTCAAAGCCTTAAAATTTAAAGTAGCCGGACGAATGCATGAGGATGAATATCCCCCGGGCAGAAGTGAAAAGCTCATTCCCCTTGTAAGGGAAACCTTTGGTGATGAAATGACCCTTTACACCGATGCTAACGGAGGATATTCTGTTGACGAAGCCATTAAAATCGGGAAACTGATGGAGGAATACAACTATGGCTATTTTGAGGAGCCTGTCCCTTTCGACTGGTATGAGGGTACGAAACAGGTGGCCGACGCTCTTGATATGCCTGTGGCAGGAGGCGAACAGGAGCCGGGCATGTTTAATTTCAGATGGATGATCAGAAATAATGCGTTGCAGGTAGTGCAGCCTGATCAATTTTATTTTGGTGGCATGATCCGGTCGGTAAAAGTTGCCCGCATGGCGGATGCAGCAGGTATCCGGTGCACACCGCATATGTCCGGTCGCGGACTTGGATACCTGTATATGATGCATTTCGTATCGGTTTTACCCAATGCCGCATCCTTTCATGAATTCAAGGGATTCAGCCAGCAATTTGAAATGGAATGCCCGACATCAAGCCTGACAATAGATCCGGATGGGACGATAAAGGTGCCCACCGGACCTGGCCTGGGAGTAATCATTGATCCGGATTATATCAAAAAGCATCAAATTGTTAAAGCATAAATCAGGTTTTCCGGGGTGAGACATCTGTCAGAACTACAATTCCGGGCTTCAGCATCGTCGGATTCCCCGAAAGGGAAAAAGCATTCAGGAAAAAAGCAGTTAGTATTAAGCATTAAAGTAACTGGTCCTTTTGCATGCGTTTGAAACTTTTTTTAACTTGCCTGAGAGTTTAACTAACAATAAGAAAATGAAAAATAGAAGAGACATCCTTTCAATTCTGGCAGCTTTGCTTATTTCTGCCCTTACCGCCCAGATAATGGCGCAAGAGGTAACCGAACACCCTTTGATCAGACCATTACCCGGTTCTGAATTTGACCAGAGTCGCTCAGAACACCTCAGCTTTAGTGAGTATGAGTTCAGGACCGGAACGCCGCCCAGGAACTATACCAGCCAGGCTGTAAGGGGCGAATACCGAAGTCTGCGCTACTATCTTTATAATGAAGACGGGTCGCCGAACACTACTGTGTCACAGGTTGAGTACTTCGAGAATTTCAAGAAAGCCGCGCTTGAAAGAGGGGGCACTATAAAGTGGGAGGACCGGGTTTA
>SLOS01000087.1 GCA_007132365.1 Bacteroidales bacterium
AGGCTTGAAAAGGTATGAAGCTCCATACATGCTGCCAGCTCCCTTTCCGGAAACTGCTCCTTAACAGCTTCAACCGTAGCCTTAAGCTTGGACGGGGAGTGGGCGAAATCACGGTAAATTACTGTATCACTATTGCCTGCCAGCAATTCAAGCCTGTTGTCAGCACCGGGGAATGAGCTAATAGCAGAGTAAAAAGCTTCATTGTCAACGCCTAATTCCCGGCAAACCATCCTTGCCCCCTCTATATTCATAAGGTTATGCCTGCCAAATACCCTGAGAGGCACATAATAAATGCTATTCCTTAGATAAGTGATACCATCCTTAATGTCATAATCAGGAAGGGTATATCCGGTCTTAACCAGATCTCCGGCTGAATTATTCACTATCCTCACCACCTCTTCATCTTCCCGGCAATATATGATACTTCCGCCCGGCTCGATAAGGCTGACAAACTTCTCAAACTCCTCCAGGTACCCTTCCCATGTCGGGAAAACATTGATATGGTCCCATGCTATCCCGCTCAGCAAGGCAATATGAGGCCGGTAGAGATGAAATTTAGGTCTTGGATCCACTGCTGATGTAAGGTATTCATCCCCTTCAAACACCATCAGGCCAGCATCATCACTCAGCCTCACCATAACATCGAAACCCTTTATCCGGGCACCAACCATAAAATCGGAATTGATCCCGCAGCAACTGAGCACATGGAGGATAATAGCCGTAATGGTGGTCTTGCCGTGACTTCCTCCGATCACCACCCGTTTTTTTTCTCGGGCATGCTCATACAGGAATTCAGGATAGGAATAGATTCTTATCCCCAGCTCCCGGGCCCTGAGCAGTTCAGGATTATCGGCCCGCGCATGCATCCCGAGAATAACAGCATCGGGCCTCTCATCAAGCTTTCCGGGAAACCAGCCCAAAGCCTCCGGCAGAAGGCCCAGCTCCCTGAGCCTTGATTTTGAAGGCTCAAATATCTCATCATCCGAGCCGCTTACCTTATATCCTCTTTTTTGAAGTGCTATTGCCAGGTTGTGCATCGCACTTCCCCCAATAGCGATAAAATGAATTTGCATTCCGATAAAGTATCGTTATCCCTGAAAAATTATATTAATAGCCGCTTTTTATTATCCCCATAAAACCAGCAGGTTTCTGAAACAGACGATAAATAAAATAAAAGATACTGCTGCATCTGAGAAAACCAGTGTTTTTTTCTTCAGGTCCGCCGATCCGCGATACCCGGTGCCTGACCTGCTCTCTGACGGTGCATTTATCACCCCTGTATACCCCGCGCCGGTTCTTCCCATGCGGTGCAGAACCAACCCGGCAACAGCGCGCATGAAAAGCTGAGAAACAAAAAAGGTGAAAAGAAGCGGGCCGTTCCTGTTATATTCGGAGGCAGAGGAAAAATTACCCCTTACCATCTCAGAAAAACTTCGTGACAGTCCGCAAGTCGGACAATCTTCTCCATAAAATGATACATGCGCACATTCAACCGGATAATAGTCATCGCCTGTACCGAAGATGCCGGAATATATAAAAACCAGTACAATTATCAGGCCCGTCAGGATATTTATCATCTGATAGGGTGAAAGAGTTAAAAACAAACGAAGCATGATCCTGTTTTTTTACAGAGATAATAATAACCGGGTTTTAGCAACTGGCCACGGCATGATAGCTGCCAGGGGATATTATTCAAATTATTGCTGTCTCATTCCCCGGGTGCCTCATCTTCCGGCTTCTCCCCCTCAAGCCTTTCCAATTCCTCAATCATCTCTTCACTGTCGAAATCTAAAGAGTCGGCGGGAATGGTGTCATAATCCTCAAAGTCTTCAATGGTTTCTATTGCCCTCCTGATTTTCTCCCGTATCTCATCGCCGAATTCATCGCTGAAGACATCAGGAAACTCCTCTCCGAATCTCTCCAGCTTGGTTGTGGCCCGCCTTATGGTTACAAACTGCCATGAAGCAATTGAAGTACCCAGTATGGAAATCACCAGTGCAGCAATTATCAGACCTTTGGGAGCATTTGCCGTACTTGCCTGGGAATATCCGACAGCGCTGAATATTATCGCAATTACTCCGGGTATAACTGCATACATCCCCAGGCAGGGTATAAAGGAAAGTATAAGGGTTATGATCCCGATCACAAAACCGGCAACACCGAATCCCTGACCAGCATTGGAACTTCTTCTTTCATCCATATCAGCTAAGGTTAATTTAAATATTAAGCAGTATATCCATAATTTTAACAGCGGCTGCTGAAACAGGTGTGCCGGGTCCGAAAATGGCCATCACACCTGCCTTGTACAGGAAATCATAATCCTGTGGCGGTATCACCCCACCGGCAATAACCATTATATCATCCCTTCCGAGTTTCCTCAGCTCCTCAATAACCTGGGGGACAAGAGTCTTGTGTCCCGCGGCGAGGCTGGAAATTCCAAGCACATGGACATCATTTTCCACTGCCTGTTTTGCAGCTTCGGCAGGCGTCTGAAAAAGCGGGCCGATATCCACATCAAAACCTATGTCGGCATATCCTGTTGCTACAACCTTTGCTCCGCGGTCATGCCCGTCCTGCCCCATTTTTGCAATCATAATGCGGGGCTGGCGACCCTCCTTCCCCGCAAAATCCCTTACCATACTGCAGGCTTTTTCAAAATTACCGTCATTGCCTGACTCTGATGAATATATTCCTGAAACTGATCGTATCACTGCTTTATACCTCCCGACAACTTTTTCACAGGCATAAGAGATCTCACCAAGGCTGGCTCTCTTCCTGGCAGCATCAACCGACAGCTCCAGCAGGTTGCCCCTGCCGTTGCGGCATGCCATGGTGATAGCTTCAAGCGCCTTGTCAACCTCATTCTGGTCCCTTTCTGCCCTGAGTTTATTTAATCTGTTTATCTGTGCCTCCCGCACAGCGGTATTGTCAACATCAAGTATCTCAAGCGGATCTTCCTTCGCAAGTCTGTAGCGGTTAACCCCGACAATGATATCCCTGCCTGAGTCTATGCGCGCCTGTTTCCTGGCAGAGGCCTCTTCAATGCGCATTTTAGGTATACCCGTTTCTATGGCCCTTGCCATCCCTCCCAGCTCCTCAATCTCTTCAATCCTCGCCCATGCTTTATGTGCAATCTCATGGGTGAGCCGCTCAACATAATATGATCCGCCCCAGGGATCTGCCGAGCGTGTTACCAGGGTCTCCTCCTGCAGGTATATTTGTGTGTTCCTGGCAATTCTTGCAGAAAAATCTGTCGGCAGGGCAACAGCCTCGTCAAGGGCGTTTGTATGAAGGGACTGGGTATGGCCAAGCACAGCGGCAAGGGCCTCAATACAGGTACGTGTAACATTATTGTACGGATCCTGCTCTGTCAGGCTCCATCCGGAGGTCTGCGAGTGGGTACGCAATGCAAGTGATTTCGGATTCTTCGGATTGAACTGATTAACGATTTTTGCCCACAGCATCCGCGCTGCCCTCATCTTGGCAATCTCCATAAAATGATTCATGCCTATTGCCCAGAAGAAAGATATCCTCGGGGCAAACGAGTCAATATCAATTCCTGCATTGACTCCGGTCCGCAGATATTCAAGTCCGTCGGCCAGGGTATAGGCCAGCTCAATATCGGCTGTAGCTCCGGCTTCCTGCATATGATATCCCGATACGCTGATAGAGTTGAACCGGGGCATATTTCTGGATGTATACTCAAATATATCGGCAATTATCCGCATTGAAAACTCAGGTGGATAAATGTAGGTGTTCCGCACCATGAACTCCTTAAGTATATCATTCTGTATCGTTCCGGTAAGCTTGTCAGGGCTGACGCCCTGCTCCAGCCCGGCGACGATATAAAAAGCCAT
>SLOS01000101.1 GCA_007132365.1 Bacteroidales bacterium
CAATGAAAGCAGTTGCATTGACTCAAAGAACAAAGGCAAGGGATATGTACGATTTCAGCTTTTTATGCACCAATGCCAGACTTAATTTTGGGTACATTCAAAACGAATTGAAATTTAGAGGAATAATCATAGATTCACCCGAAATGCTAAAAGAAATTATTCTGGAAAGAGAAAATAATACCGATATCAGCGAAAAAGAGCATGAGATATCACTTTTTTTAATAAAGAAAGAAAACATAGCAAGAATTACTTCCTTTTATTCCTACATCAGCAAGTTGAATTTCAATGAACTATCAGGTTTTTAGTATTGCTGTAAAATCTGCGGAAAATATACAGGTATTTTTTTACCGGATTTTATAGTATTTTTGTTTCCCGGGAAAATGAAAAAACACACTCCATATATTGCCTATCTGCTGCTGCTGTTTTTTGGATACTCCATCCTTTTCCAGAACCTGCATATCCTCCTGCATGATCACGGAGATATTCACAGTAATTGCACACCGGGTCAAACCGGCACTGCCCATTTTTGTATATCGGATAAAAGTTGCGGGCATTCATCCGGGAGTATTAATAAGGAAAATAATCCTGATCACCCGAAGCAGCCCGGAATAAACAATCCTGATCACCATTCCCATGAAGCAGTTCACTGTCCGGTCTGCGAACATGAATTTGCCAAATTCAGCATTACTAAAATATTTAATGTTAATTTTTCCACGGAAATTTTAAGCTTTGTTACATCATGTCTTTATCAGGCTCCACGCATCCTGTATAACGGCAATTATGTTTCCCTGAGAGCTCCACCCGCCGTTTTTTAAATACGCCGAACAATTTTACTTTTTTACCGCACGGCTGGTTGAATACCGCGGAAGCAGCATTCCCCGCTGTTCGCGAATATTAATGTTGTAATTATTTATTCCGGTACTTTTCTCCGCAGCATTCAGCAGGAAGTTTCCGGGGTTTAATTTTGGGGACTGGTTAACACAGCCCGGGTAAATTGATATTGTTTGGCATTTTAAATGCATTTCTGTTATTGCCGGACCCAATTTTAGCTTCTATCCGGTATCTTATCACCTATAATACAAATCTTCTCAGGTAATGAAGCGGATTGTCTGTTTGCTTCTTTTCAATATGCTTCTCATCTGCTCTGTTGCACAGGAAGACTCCTTTATAAGCATCAGGGTGCTGAATGAGAACAATGAACCTATGGCCGCTGCCACCATTGTCGTGGATGACGGCCGGCATATTGGAGCATCAGACATTGATGGATATTTCAGGATCCCTTTAAAAGGGAAAGACAGCCTGAAGATTGCTGTCACCTTTGTCGGTTATGGGAAGATTGAAAAGATTATCGGTGCTTCTGATCCTGGCAGGCTTGTGATTATAACCCTTGAGCCATTGATTGGTTTACTGGAAGGCGTGACCGTTGTTAACAACTTCATTGATCAGAGAAAAAGAGAGGAGATGCTTCCCCTTGAGATTGCAGATAGAAGTCTCATAACGATTAACCGCGGAGGAAGCCTTGTATCCTCAATATCGAGCATCCCGGGCATCAGTGCAATGGAAATTGGCTCGGGACATTCCAAGCCTTTGATCCGGGGACTGGGTTTTAACCGTGTTGTGGTTACCGAAAACGGTATCAGGCACGAGGCACAGCAATGGGGTTCCGATCATGGTCTGGAGATAGACCAGTTTGCTGTTGAAAGTGTGGAAATATTGAAGGGGCCGGCAGCTGTTAAATACGGATCAGATGCCATTGGCGGGGTTATCAGGATCCAGCATGATCCGGTTCCTGCTTCAGGTGCCCTTGCAGGCAACCTGGAGGTTTCTGGCAAGAGCAACAACAACCTGCTGGGAGGCTCGGCATATCTGGCCGGAAGAGGAGAAAACATGTTCTTCACTTCGCGTTTTACAATGCTTGATTATGCTGATTACAGGATCCCGGCCGACAGTGTGGAGATCTATTCATTCCTTGTTCCCCTGCACAAGCGCAGGCTCAGAAATACAGCCGGAACCGAGATGAATATGCATGCATCGGCCGGTATAATAAAGCCCGGTTTCTTTGCAAGGTTGTCGGCCAGTCATGTAAGCAGTAACAGCGGATTCTTTGCCAATGCGCACGGACTGGAGCCAAGAAGGGTTGATACGGAGCTTTATGACCGGTCGGACAGGGATATACTTTTCCCTTCACAGGATGTACGTCACTTTAAGCTTGCAGGCCAGACAAGGATTGAACACGGTTTATACAGGCTTGAAGCAGAGCTGGGTTATCAGAATAATTTCAGGCAGGAAAAAAACCATTATGTCAATCATGGATACATGCCGGCGATATTCCCGGAAAGCATGGGTGCACCGTCATACATGGAAAGGGAGTTCAGAAAGGATATTTTCTCGTTCAACTTAAGGAACTTCCTCCAGGTGGGTAACAAGCATGAGGTATCACTTGGAATGAATGCTGAATACCAGGACAACAGGATAGGGGGTTATGCTTTCATTATACCGGAGTTCAGGCAGTTGAGGCTGGGGATCTATCTTTATGACAGGATCACCCTCAATGACCGTACAACCCTGCATGCAGGGGCCAGGTTTGACAGGGGATCGGTCAGAACAGAAGAGTACAGGGACTGGTTCCCGACACCTGTGCCAGATGAAGATGGCAGTGGGGTGGAGGAGGCATTCCTTTTGAGGGCTGAGGCGATTGACCGGAAATTCAGCAGTCCCAGTATGTCTCTGGGCATTTATTACCGAGGAGATATTGTCTCACTGAAAGCCAGCATTGGGAACGGATTTCGCATACCTACCCCCAAGGAACTGGCTGCCAACGGGGTGAATTATCATTATTTCCGGTATGAGAAAGGGGACTCATCACTTGAGGCAGAAAATTCGTGGCAACTGGATTTCAGCCTCGGATACGGTTCTGAAAATGTCAATTTTCAGATAAGCCCCTTCCTCAATTATTTTCCCGGTTATATTTACCTTGATCCTTCATACAGGCATGACTATATGTATGGAGCAGGCAACCAGATATTCCAGTACACCAGGAATGAGGTTGTAAGATTCGGTGGGGAGATTCGGTTTTCCTGGATGCCTGCAAGGAACGTGACAACGGAACTAACCGGGGATTATGTCTATTCAGAACAACTGTCCGGGAACAAGAAAGGGTTTACGATTCCCTTTTCTCCACCTCCCTCAGTCCGGCTGAATCTTAAATATTCACCCGATGGGAAAGGTATCCTGAATTCCCCTTTCGGGGGAATTGAACTGGGGGTGACGGGCAGGCAGAATCGAATTGTTCCACCGGAAAGGCCGACACCCGGTTATCAGCTTGTACATATCTACCTTGGAGGTTCGCTTTCAGTTAACAGGCAAAGGATCGATTTAAATTTTCGCATTCATAACCTGTTAAATAAAAGATACCTGAACCATGTGAGTTTTTACAGGCTTATCGGTGCTCCTGAAGCCGGGAGGAATTTTATTCTATCAGTGAATATTCCATTTGGCGGCAGGCAGGATTTATGATTAGTAGTCCGCTAAGGACAATCAATCGACATGAAGTATTAAAAACAGGACCCTTAAAAGTCCCGGTTAAATTAAAACTATTTGTTTACTTAAAAATGATTAAAAATGAATTCAAAATATTATTTAAAATCACTTTTTGCTATTATGTTTATTGCAACAGCACTTATCTCCTGTGAAAAGGATGAGGTGAAAAAACCCGAAATACTCAGTTTTGAGCTGGGCTATGAAAACAGCAAGACTGCATACCTGGGCAGCGAACTGCATATTGATGCTGAAATTATCGCGGAGAACGGTATTGACAGAATAGTGATTGAGA
>SLOS01000291.1 GCA_007132365.1 Bacteroidales bacterium
AAAGCAGCCATAAATTCGTTGTGTTCTACTCCTGCGAAATCTTTTCTTTCAAGCTCTTCACGTTTTTTGTAATCGGCCGGTGTGGGTTTGGGTTTTTTCATTTTTTATATGGGTTTAATTTTCAAAGCTTATCTATTTAAAGTTTCGCAAAATATGCATAATATTCACATAGTACCTCGGGGTTTCAGGGAATTATTTTCAGTGTAACCCGGTATTTTTTGCCACGAATGCACGAATAGTTTCCTGGTTAATTCCTTTGTGGCTATCAAAAAATCCGTGACATCCAATCCATATCTTTACCATCCGTAAATCCGTGGCAAAGACCCTTCGTGCATTCGTGGCTTAATTAAATCCTGTGCCGGCAGCATATGAATCATGCTTCGATCCACTTCATCCATATGCTTTGATCGATTACAGGGATTTGGTTTTGCATGCACACTTTCATGGTATGGCCGGTGCCGCCGGAAAGGGGGTTTGCCAGGTCATCATAAAAAATGCCGAAGGTGGCGGGTTTAACATTTTCACTTCCAATGGCCTTGAGGGTATCTCTGATGATATAAGCTGCCTTGATGGAATACCGGTCCCTGCTGCCTGCCACATACTGGTCAATAAGCCTGTTGTACTGCTTGTTTTGCCTGGACTGATAAACCACCTCGGATTCTGCTGCTATATCCATCTGATCCAGCGCAATGGTGTCGTATGCCTTATTGTATTTTTGCCGGTGCCCCGCATAAGGAGTTATCACCTGCAGGCGGGCAGGATCAACGGCCACCACTCCCGTGGAGAAAAGCAGATCGGCACCGTCGGCATTGCCGCTTCGGAAAAGCATATTACGGGTTTTCTCTGCCAGCAGTCTGCCCAGGGCAGTTAGCTTCCCGCGGTCAGCATCCGCTACGTGTCTTTTGCCTTCAAGCAGGATGATGGAGTCTTCTTTGTCGTAGAGGGCGATGAATTGGTGTAGGGTCATGATAGGGGGTTTAGGGTTTAGGGTTTAGACCTGTCTTGATTGAATTTCTGAAGTTTATTTTTAATTCGGTGTTATTTTAGAGTCGCCATCATCATTATCTGTTAAAAAGGGTTTATTGAGAGCGGGTGGTTTGTTGATCTGTCCGGGAGGGGTTTTCTTCACACTGGCCTTGACGAGCATTCCGTTTTTAAAGGTCAGGCAAAGGTTCTCCTCAAATACGGAAAAGTAGTCCATGTGAACGTATTCCAGCATCCTGCCACGCGGCAACCTGATGGTTCCGCTAAACCAGGAGGCAAATACGGGTTGATCGGCATCATAGAGAAAAGAAAGATCAACATCTTGCTCATGCGACAGGTCTTTATAGCTCTCCTTAAGCAATTGGCCGTTTTCGATGGGTGATATCACGCCCTCCCTGAGCAATTTGCGCAGTTCAAGCTTTATCTGCCTGAACTTCTCCTTATCGGTCACCTCTGCCGTGCCTTTTACTGATTTGATGAAGAGCTGCTTATCCTTCACCTCCCATTCGGCCTGGTAACCGCGCCAGCAGGCGGTGCTTTGCCATATAAAGCGAATTTCGTATTTCTCAGCTGCTGAAGGATTTAACGGTGGCTCAGTAGCCATGAAGTATTTATTTCCTTCATAATACATAATGTCTCCTATCTGTGCTGTCATAATTCAAAGGTTTTGGGTTATTACTTTTTTGAATGAGCAAAAATAGGGATGGGGAATGCAGTGTATGTGCAATGAGGAAAAAATTTTACAATATTGATTTATTAGCGGGTTAATTTATAATAACTGGTTATATAATTAAGCTTAGTCGGGTTTTCAGGAATCAGTCATTTAAATGGATTTCAGCATGTGTAATCTTATCCCAATTATATTTTATCCCTTCCATAGATTCTAAAAGCTTAATGGGTATATTATCAACTCCCAGTCCTTTTAAAGTTTCATTCCCCTTGTTAACAATGAGTTGAGCACTTCTAACCTCTTTGTGAGATAACACATAAAATACATCTTCATGATCTTTATTAAATAATTTTGGTTGGTAAAATACCCAGAAGTCGGGATCAGTATATGATTTTTGTGAATATTTTGGAAAATATGATGTCACAAAGTTTCTTCCATTTTTACTTGTTTTAACCTCGATTCTTAAATATTTACTGCCTTTCTTACTAAAAACAATGATATCTGTACCCTTTGCATTACCGGTAGTTATTGACGCATCTATACCTAAAAGCAGCAACTCAGATAAAACCCGGCATTCACCTGCAGTTCCTAATCTGTTTTTTAATTCTTGACTAATTTTCATATTTCTAAATTTTAGTTTATTGTTAATTTAAGTAGAATCAGGCTGTTTTTAATGCGGTATTTTTTTCACTAATTGCATAATTGAAACTAAAAGAACTCTTATATATTAAACTCAAACTTCTCCACTAATTTACCTTTCTGGTCAAACAGTTGAAATTTATACCAGATTTTATGATCCAGTTCGCCGAGGTCACTTTCATCTACCAACAGGAAACCCTGAGGTGGAAGTTCTCCAAATTCTTTGTTTACCTTATTGGTCGTAACCAATTCATCGTCAAAAAACACATAGGCGCCGGTTTCCATACTTACCTTTGTATACAGAGTATCTGTGGGATTGTGCAGATGAACATGGAATTTGTACTCTGCTTCTAATTTTGTCATCTGGGCATAGGGTTTGTCTTTTTTCATTGCAAATAGGCTTAATGGTTTTTATTATGACCTTTAATGAGTTTCTGATCAAGGCATCTTCACTTTAAGGAAGCAACTTATTCAGTATACGTTGCCATTCCTGTTCGGGATCATGCGAATTAAAAAGAATATGCTCTCCATCAAAATCTTTTGCTCCGTTTTTTTCACGGTCATCAATTAGAAGATCTCCTTTGTTCAATTGCTTATTATGGCTGAAGATGACTCTTTTATAAAAGTAGTTTTCCTCCTTTTTGGATCCAAATTGAAAATTTTTCTTTACCCAGGCCAATTTATCAGATGGCCCGGAGGTATTATTCCAGGGTGAAGTACTCAGGATGAAGATATCGTAGTAGGGATGTAGCTTTTTCACCGCTTCCAGGGCACCAGGCATGGGATCCATCAGGGCAAAAATACCTTCTATTTCATCTAAGTCTTTCATGTCCTTGTATCTTTCGCGGGTTCCGGCATCAAGCTTTTCAAAGCCTGACATAAAGTTTACCAGGACGCCGTCCATGTCGAAGTATAGGATCTTTTTTGGTGTAGGTGCAGTACTACTATGATCTGTCATGACTTTAAATTTTATTTCTATTCCAGTAATTATTAATATATCATCGAAGCTTCTTATTATTCTTCCATGTTTTCCATGGGGAAGCTAATACCCTGAATGATTCATAAAACCAAGAGGTTTTCTTGTTTCACAATAATACTGTCTCCAAATGGTCCATAAGTGATTTAGCGGGCTTGTTGGTTAACATTACTTTAGGACTTTTCATCTCTAAACCTTAACTTCCACAACCAATCCCTGCATCACATAAAAGATCAAACACTGGCTTACTTTTTTGCCGGGGAATGAATGCTCGATCATTTGCTTATAAGTTTTTAACTGGGGTGCATATTTGCCTGCATAAAATGATTTATCATTTTTGCCTGATTTTTCCGGGGGAGTTAAAATCTGTTCACGAGATCCCTGATAGGTTTTATAATCAATCAAAATAATATCATTTTCGCGCTCAATTACCAGGTCGGCTTCACCTTTAAAATACTGCCCGTTATCCTTTGGGGCAATCAATGCGAGTTCATGATAAACATTTACAGGATCTTTGCTTTTGACAAATTGTTTCACTCCCTCAACAACCTGCAGTATTTCTT
>SLOS01000423.1 GCA_007132365.1 Bacteroidales bacterium
AATTGGAGATAACTGAAAAGGTGTGAAATGGTTCAACTCTGAAATTAAACTTATTTCATTTCTGGCTTTGCAATTATTTCAATATCAAGACATTAAAATCAAGAATTATGATAAAAACAGGAATAATGGGGATGTCACCCGGCAATGCACATCCATATTCATGGTCTTCAATAATTAACGGGTATTATGATGCCGGTGAAATAACAAAGGCCGGATATCCGGGCATCTCTGAATATCTGGAGGCAAATAAGGACACTGTAGGGTTAAATTCAGCAACTGTAACCTATGTCTGGACACAGGACCGGATGATTTCTGAAAGCATTGCACGTTCATCCCGTATTGATAACATTGCCCGGAATCCTGAGGATATGATCGGTAAAGTGGATGCGGTAATACTGGCAAGAGATGATCCTGAAAACCATGTTGAAATGGCAAAACCGTTTATTGATGCAGGTATCCCGATATTTGTCGATAAACCCCTTGCAATAACCCATGAGGATCTGGCATATTTTGCAAACGAATATGCTAAAGGCAAATTAATATTTTCCTGCTCTTCAATGCGTTATGCTAATGAGTGCCGCACTGCGAAAACAGATAGAGGGTCACTGGGTAAGATTGAGCTAGTAACATCTACCGGGAAAAAAGACTGGATAAAGTATGGTGTTCATCTTCTTGAAGGACTTGTATCCATCCTTGACGATCCTCTGCCGGTCTCGGTTCAGAATGCAGGCAAAGCTGGCAGGGATGTAGTTTGCATTGAATATGAAGGTGGCATCCAGGTCATTGTTAATACGTTTATGGAGATTTCACCCACATTCCAGATTTCATTGTTCGGAGAGAAAGACTGGATGTTGGTTGAGATAAAAAATTCCTATTCAATGTTCAGGGATAATATTATCGAGTTTATAAGATCTGTGGAGGAGGGTCGATCACGTCTTGAATTTGCTAAAACTGAAAACATAATACGCACGCTTATTGCAGGAAAAGAAAGTCTTGAACAGGGGGGTAAAAAGATTATGTTATAGTAAGATACATAAGACCAATGATTTAATTAATATATTTAATTATGAATGTTAAGGATTTGTTAAGTCTTAAAGGAAAAATCAGTGTTGTTACCGGTGGAGCGGGACAATACGGCAGATGCATTGCTGAAGGCCTGGCCGAGGCCGATGGCACTGTAATCATTGCTTCCAGGAATCGTGAGAACGGACAAAAAGTGGCTGAAGATTTTTGCAGCAGGGGCCTGGATGTCCATTATATGGAACTTGATCAGGGTGATCATGACTCTGTGATGAAATTTAAAGAAGATTTGCAGCATAAATTCGGGAGGCTGGATGTATTTGTAAATAATGCTGTGTCAAGGCCAATGAGTGGATATAACGGGCCTATAGAACAATTCGCAGAATCAATGAGAGTAAATGCAACCGGGATGATGGACCTTCTGAGGGAAATGATCGACCTGATTGGAAAAAGCAATGGGGGAAGCATCATTAATATCAGTTCGATGATGGGAATGTTCGGGCCTGATCTGTCCAATTATGAAGGAACGGATATGGGAGATCCTCCACCGGACTATTTTTTTCATAATGCAGGGTTAATCAATCTTACCCGGTATCTGGCGAAGATTCTTGCCGGCAGGAATATCAATGTCAACTGTATCAGTCCGGGCGGAATATTTAACAATCAGCCGGAAAGGTTCCTGGAAAACTACTGTAAAAAAGTGCCTCTGGGAAGGATGGCAAATAATGATGATATCAAGGGACTGGTGGTATTACTGGCAAGCAGGGCAGGTGCTTATATAAATGGTGAAAATATATTAATGGATGGGGGACTGAATGCCTGAATTCCAATAGGATAGCTTATCATTTACTTATAAAACCGGGCATATGTGGCATTTTAATGAGAATGACAGAACAGTTGCAGAACGACTGTCAGATTTTATATCAGACAAAGTTTTTGATATTCATGCTCATATCTGGCGTGTTAATGATCTCGGATTAACTGAGCCTTCTGTCTTCTCAGAAGGTCCTTCTGATGTTTCAGTGGAAGTCTGGAGAGAAAATGTGGGAAAATTCCTGCCACAAAAAGAATTGCACGGAGGTCTTTTGTTCCCGGTACCTGCAAAAAATGCTGATGTAGTTAAATGCAATGATTATCTTATTTCTCAGTTAGGAAAAGAGCCAGTTATCAGGGGACTGGCTTTGGTCTCGCCTGACAGCAATTCTGAATACCTGTCCGCCCTCCTTAAGCAACCGGGCATTGCGGGGATGAAGCCGTACCATTTATACAGTAAGGAACATGATAGCTGGAACTCCTCTGTTCGCGGTTATTTACCGGAATGGCAGCTGGAACTTGCCAATGAACATGGTTCGGTAATAATGCTGCATCTGGTAAAAGACAAAGCAATTGCCGATCCTGATAATGTCAGAGATATTCGTGAAATATGTAACCGTTACCCTGGTATAAAAGTTGTGCTTGCTCATGCAGCAAGGTGTTTTCATTCCCCTCATGCAAAAGAGGGTATAAATAAATTACGTGGCCTTCAAAATATCTGGTTCGACACTTCAGCCATATGCGAACCTGAATCCATCATTACCATACTCCGGGAATTTGGTCCTCTAAAACTGATGTGGGGAAGCGATTTCCCGGTATCTCAGATCAGGGGCAAATCCGTTTCCATTGGTGATGGATTTGCATGGATTGATGAAAGCCTGTGCGACTGGGGGAAGGCAAAATTTACAAATCCGGTTCTTGTCGGGCTTGAATCATTAATTGCCCTGAGAAGTGCCGCGGAGGAATTCGGCCTGAACAGCACAGATATTCAGGATATATTCTTTGAAAATGCAATGCGGTTGCTGCATCAGGATAATGATCAGGGCAATATAACACAGCAGTTGTATCGTCACGCAAAAGACCGTATTACCGGCGGGGTTCAACTCCTAAGTAAAAGGCCGGAAAATATGGCACCGGATATCTGGCCGGCCTATTTCCGTGAAGCGAGGGGTTGTGAAGTATGGGATCTTGATGGGAAGCATTATTACGACATGGCTACGAATGGGATCGGAGCATGTCTGCTTGGTTTCAGCGATCCCGACATTAACTCTGCCATCAGGCGCCGAATAAACCTGGGAAGCATGTGCTCACTTAACCCCCATGAGGAGGTAGAACTCGCCGATCTTCTATGTGAAATACATCCCTGGGCTGAACAGGCCCGATTTACCCGTTCCGGCGGCGAGGCATGTGCTGTTGCTGTCAGGATTGCACGTGCTGCGACAGACCGTTCAATAATTGCAGTCTGCGGTTATCATGGATGGCACGACTGGTATCTGGCTGCCAATCTGGGTGAAAATGATGCACTAAGAGGTCATCTTCTGCCGGGGCTTGACCCTCTTGGAGTCCCTGTGGAACTGCGCGGGACTGCTCTTTCATTCAACTATAACGATAAGGAAGGTCTGCAGTCAATTATAGATAAGTCTGGCTCCCGCCTCGCAGCTGTCATAATGGAACCCTGCCGTCAAAACGATCCTGAACCGGGATTTCTTCAGTTCGTGCGTGATGAAACAAAGCGCTGTGGCTCTTTACTAATTTTTGATGAGATCACCATAGGCTGGAGACTTCACCCTGGAGGGGCCCACATGGCTTTGGGTGTTGTTCCTGATATTGCAGTTTTTGCCAAATCACTGGGCAATGGATATCCGATTGGTGCAGTAATAGGGACCAAAGCTGCAATGGCAGGTGCTAATTCTTCATTTATAAGCAGCACTTACTGGACCGAAGGTATCGGACCTGCTGCTGCTATTGCAACCTTAAATAAAATGAAAA
>SLOS01000315.1 GCA_007132365.1 Bacteroidales bacterium
TGGGCTATCTCCCTGAGAAACTCGAGGGAATGGCCTTTTTTCTGAAGCGGGTAGGTGGCAGGATCGGCCGGCCCGTAAAGGTTTATTGATTTTGCCTGGATCTCCACACTCTGCCCGCTGCCCATGGATGGGGTGAGGGTGCCGGTGACCGAGATGCAGGCTCCCGTGGTGACCTGTTTGAGGAGATCTTCAGGAAAAGCGGGCACGTCGGCAACTATCTGGATGTTGTTTAATGTTGAACCGTCATTCAGGGCTATAAAGGCAATGTTTTTGTTGCCGCGGCGGGTCCTTACCCAGCCCATAACGGTTACCTCTTTTTCCAGTTCCCCTGAAGCCAGTGCCTCTCTTACCCTGGTTCTGCTTTTTATACTCATTTTCAGTGTTGTTGTTGAGACTTGGTTATTGTTGTTCAGATTTAATTGTGTTGTACAGGTTTATGTTTCGTTGCCTGGATTTTTGTTTTGTTGTCCGGAAATTCTGTGCAAAAATACGATTTTTGCCTTCATCCTGAAAAAATTATTACTGGACTTATGCTGATTGGTTTTTTTGATAAAAATATCCGGATCTGAAATGGACTGAATGATATCCTGTCGTTAAAATATTGTTATTGGTCATTTTATATTGAAAATCAGATGCCAATAAGGTAACTTTCCTCAGATTATAACGTATAGTATTTTTAGCAGGATGCGGGATTTATTTTTATTTGAGGGGAAAAACTCATAAATTTTAAACGTTCATCGTTAACAAAACTAATGCTCTATGGAAAAGGCAGATAAGATGCTTCTTGTGACCTACGATTTTACGCCGGTTTCGGATAATGCAATGGCTCACGCACTTCGTATTTCCAAATATACAGACTCTCCGATCAGGCTGCTGCATGTGGTTGAAGAGGGTTCCGCTCACGAACAGAAAAGGGAAGAGGCAGAAAACAAGCTTAAACTGGTATGCGAAGCATTTCATGAAAAGAATGGCCTGAATCTGGACTTTGTAATACTTAGGGGTTCCATTTTCAATACTATCGGGAAATATGCCTCTGAAAATGAAGCCAGAATGGTGATAATGGGCACTCATGGTATTAAGGGGATGCAGAAACTTACCGGCAGCTGGGCACTGAAAGTTATAGTGAAGAGCAAGGTCCCCTTTCTCGTAGTCCAGGATAAGCCCTCTGAAAAGCATCGTTTTACCGATATAGTGTTTCCGATTGATTTCAAGGCGGAAACAAGGGAAAAGCTATACTGGGCGATCTATCTTGGTAAATATTTCAATTCAAGGGTGCATCTTTTCAAACCCCCGATAATCGACAAGTCAATTGTCAGGATGATCAATACCAATCTGAACTTTGCAATCAGGTACCTGATACAGAACAATATCGAATACAAGATACATGTCGGGAAGAAATCAGGTAATTTTTCGAAGGAGACCATCTCCTTTGCCCAGGAAATTGATGCCGACCTGATCCTTATCACCACTACCAAGAGTGTTAATATGACGGACTTTATGTTTGGCCTGCCGGAACAGGAGATAATAGCCAATAACGCAAAGATTCCGGTGATGGCAGTAAATCCGCGTGTGGGAGCTTCATCAATAAGCTCGGTGATGTATTAGGGGGGAAGATCAGGCCTCCTGATAATGCCGAAGTTTTGCTTTTACTCCTCGTTCATAAGCAATTCCTTTGCCTCTTTAAGCTTCTTTCTGCCTTCGGGCCCTACTTCCGGATATTTAAGGTCCAGCTTTTCAAGGGTCTGAACAAGGATGTCGCAAACAACCGTGCGCATGAACCATTTATGGTCGGCGGGAATTATGTACCATGGTGCATGCGGGGTGGAAGTTTTGTTTATAGCCTTCTCAAAGGCCTCCTGGTAGGCATCCCACTTTTTCCTTTCGTTAATATCATTAATGGTGAATTTCCAGTTTTTTCTCTTGTTGTTGATTCGTGACAGGAACCTTGCCTTCTGCTCCTGCCTGGAAAGGTGAAGGAAAAATTTCAGTATTATGGTGCCACTGTCGGACTGCTGCTTCTCAAAATTGTTGATATGGTTGAAACGTTTTTCCCAAAACTCCCCGTCGATGTCGTCCGCACTGTATATTCCGGGGATATTTTGTCTGAGTAGAAATTCGGGATGCACCCTGGTGATAAGTACCTCCTCATAGTAGGAGCGGTTGAAAATTCCAATCCGTCCCCTTTCCGGCATCCTTTTGGTTGTTCTCCAGAGGAAGTCGTGAGAAAGTTCCTCTGTGGAGGGTGTTTTGAAACTGAATACCTGGCAGCCCTGCGGGTTTATTCCCGACATGACATGCTTGATGGTTCCGTCCTTGCCGGCAGCATCCATGGCCTGAAAGATTATCAGGATCGAATGGCGGCTGTAGGCATAGAGCATGTCCTGGAGCTTTGCGGTTCTTTTTACATCCCTTCTGAGCATTTTTTTTGCTTCAGCCGGAGTGGTGAATTTGCCGGTATAGGCGGTATCATAATCTTTAAGTCTTATTGTTCTGCCGGGTGTGGCGATAATCCTGCCGAGATCAAACATATTGCCGGTGTTTGGTTTATTTACTGTTTTGCCGGGCACCTTTAAGGGTTTTCCGGCCGGGGCATAAGCGATCCGGTTAAGTTAGGAAAAAAAGATGTATTAATGCAACTCTTGAAGTAATTTTATAATTTAGAGGCGTCATAGGGAATTACCATATTATGGTGGTTTTATAAGATGATAAAATTATTGGAATTATGCCGGTAGAGGTAAGAAATGTTGTAAAACGCTATGGCAGCCAGCTTGCACTTGATGATGTGTCGTTTGATATCGGGAGCGGGCAGGTGCTTGGTTTCCTCGGGCCCAATGGTGCAGGAAAGACCACCATGATGAGGATCATCACAGGGATTATCCCCGCAGATTCAGGGAAGGTCATGGTTAACGGGGTGGATGTAATGGAGGATTCGCTTAAGGTCAGGGAGAGGATTGGTTACCTCCCGGAGAACAACCCGCTCTATACTGATATGTATGTAAGGGAGTACCTGCGCTTTGTTGCGGGGCTGTACAAATTGAGGGACAGGAGAAGGAGGGTAGGGCGGCTTATAGAGATGACCGGGCTGGGCAGAGAGCAGCACAAAAAGATAGCCTCCCTGTCAAAGGGTTACCGGCAGAGGGTCGGACTGGCGCAGGCACTTATAAATGATCCTGATGTGCTGATTCTGGATGAGCCTACCGGGGGACTTGATCCGAACCAGATTGTGGAGATACGGAGCCTTATTGCCGCGGCCGGAAAGGAAAAGACGGTCATGCTCTCCACCCATATCATGCAGGAGGTAGAGGCCATTTGCGACAGGATAATCATTATCAGGGAGGGCAGGATTGTGGCCAATGATACCAGGGAGAACATAATCCGGATGAGCTCCATAAGGAAGCAGTCCGTGTCGGTTGAGTTCGACAGCGATGTGGAGCCAGGAGAGCTGATGGCTATCCCGGGGGCAGAGAAAGTGACAAGGGTTAAAGGGAGGAGCTGGGTAATCGAGAGCAGTTCTGAAAAGGATATTCGTGCCGGGGTGTTCGGGTTTGCAGTGCAGAGGAATATCACCGTCCTTTCGCTTCAAAAGGAGGAAAAGAACCTTGAGAGCATATTCCAGGAACTGACAAGGTAAACCGGGGTGCTGCAGATTGCGAGATAATTACGATCTGAGGCTGTTTGTAATTCAGATAAATATTATGTAGCTTTGGCCCATTAATTTCAGGTGGACGGATTTGACTGATTGCAACCACAGAAAAAAATGCTAAAATGTATTTCCATTCTGCAAACAATCGCCATTAAGGTCCCCCCCATTTATCTTAA
>SLOS01000014.1 GCA_007132365.1 Bacteroidales bacterium
AGTCGGTTACCGTCCCGATGGTAGTTCCCCTCACAACAATTGCAACACCCGGAACAGTAGAACCATCCACGGCACTGGTCACAGTACCGGTGATCTGCACAGTTTGCGAATGCAGGGTAAGAATCCCGCAAAACACAAAAAGTGACAAAAACATCATCAATTTTTTCATTTAGAATAGTTTTAGTAGGTTAACAAATAATTAATCAGGTCGCCTGGTGAAATAACCAAAATTAGTAAAAGGAACCTAATATTCTTTAGTAATTTCAACAGGAATAAGTAATTATCATACCGCAAATATAAACATTTTTTTTTTCTGGTCTTAAAAAACATAAAATTCTTTAATTTTCAAGCTAATAATCGGGAGAAATTCAGAATTCCGGAACGCCTTTTTTTCTGCACTTGCTTTATTGTATGATATATCCGTGCGCATATGCTTCCCTTCTGCCTTTTGACTGTCAGCAAGTTGCCTTTATTTGTTTACCTGTGTCAGCCCATAGCCTTAATGAGCGAAGGTTCGCACAGGTCGTGTTAACACCACCATGCAAAAGAAATATTATCTGCTTATAAAAACCTTCCCGGTATAGATTTCAGAAGAAGTGGTAATCCTTATAAAATAGATGCCGGAGGAGAGGTTTGATGTGTCAATACCCGTTTCCTTTGCAATTCCGCCGGGTATGGTCCCCTGATAAACGACTTTCCCCCGGATATCAAATATTTCAAAAAGCAGATCTGAACTTTCAGGAAAACGGCCCCTGACAATTACATAATCCCCGGCAGGATTAGGATATATAACCAGATCACTGTTTATAATCCCGTGTATTTCCGGTGAACTTGTCACCACCATTGGTTCAGAGAAAATACTGCAGGTTGCGTCAAAAACAAGAACCTGGTATACACCCTCAATATCACCTTCATTAATGAAGTTACGTCCGTTTTCATCCGGTATCAGGATTCCGTCACGGAACCACTGGTAAAAAGGTGATGATGCTTCCGCTGTATACTTGTTGTTGGTTACCATTATTTGCGGTGGTGTAAGGGTATTGCTCCTGACATGGATTTTTTTGGTATGTTTTTGCGCATTTTCAGCGTCCCGGACCGTCAGGCTGACATCATAAAAACCTGTATCAGGAAATGATACATAGCTTACCTGAAGTTGCGATTTCAGTTTCGTGTCACTGATATTAAATTCCCATAACCAGTCTTCTATCTTTCCTGAACTGAGATCTCTGAACCGTGTGTATGCATCAGCACAGGCATACCTGTAATCAAAATCAGCGAACAATACATCTTCGCAGAGTTCTGCCAGCCAACCATAAGAAGCATTATCCAGATTGCTGTCAGGACCGGCATTAAATACCGCATGTCCTGCTGCAGTAATACCGGAAACTTTTAAATAATTAAAACATAATCTGGAGTGCTTCAATACTTCTATTATTGCGTTACCCCCTCCATTTGAAACAATAGGGACAACAGACCCGTCGCTGTTCATAATCCGCAGTGAACCGGATATTGACTGGCGGGAACCGGACCCCAGAATGAGTCCGCCCCCCGGGTATATCACCATGTCAGATATCCTGCTGTCGTCTTCCAGGTGCAATGGCCCGTAAGTTGATATCAGATTATACGAATTGCTGCCGCTTACAGTAAGGATATTTCCGCTGTTATATAAATTCCAGAAAGAATAATTGCCGGCTGCCAGAACACTCTCTCCAGATTCCTGTCCTTGGCCTGAAAACCTTAATTCAGACCCTGATAAGTCCGCGTTCAGATTCCCTTCAGGTAGCCTGAACATTGTGAGGCTGTCGATCCTCGAGTTGCTGAGGTCAATATTGACCACTTTCCCGCCGCGAACAACAAATTCCCGTGCAATGATGCCTATATCAGCGGCGACCAGAGCTCCATCATGAATATCGATTGAGTTTACATGCAGACCGTTCCTTATGGTCCATTTACCGCTACCCTGAAATATGAAAGCTGATTTTCTGAAACTATCCCCAAACAACGATATTGAATTGCACGGCAAAGTTCCGGTAAAGATAACTTCCAGTGAATCTGTCTTCAAACGGTTGGTTTCGGAAGATATCATTGATCCGTAAATGCTGATCCTGTGTGAACCTGATCTTAACTCAGCCATTTTATCAGTTAACCAGTTAAATGTATAGCACTCTGCATCATCATCCAGCCGCACAACGTGTACTGCCGTTTTCCCGGGATTGAAAGACCTGTCATCAAAGACTACATGATCATCCCTGCCCGGAACAATACCGGCAGGTTCGCCTCCGCTATCAAGCGACCAGTTGGAGCCATTCTGCCATGACCCTTCAGGCCCGATCCAGTACAAAGTGCGCCTGTCAGCTATATCCCCGGCTTGCAGGATCAAAGAAAATTCCTGTTTTAAACCTGTTAATGAACCCTTATGGGTGACCTTTAGTTTATACCTTCCCGGTGCAGGGTCTTCAATAGTAATCTTTTCAACATTGTCACGAAAATTATCTCCTCTGGTTGCGCGCTCAGAAGGGGTATCGGGGGAAAGGCGCCACGGGTAGAATACCTCCCTGCCATCTTCAGCATAAATTCTCATGTCCAGGTCGTTCACAAGCATCAGGTCAGGGGGATCTATCGACGGTTGGAGCGGTTTACCCGGAGGGTCTGTCCAGCAGATAGTGGCTACAATGTTCCCATTACCTGTTGATTCGAAAACCAACTCAAACTCCTCTCCTTCAAAAAGGCTAAGCTCCAGTAATTCTATACCGGGATCATCCCTGTACAGGATTACCCTGGCTGCTTCTTCGGTGTTCAGCAGGCCCCATCCGAACCGGTAGTCGGGCCCCGCTTCACCTGCTTCAAAAGCGGTATGAATGACCAGGCCGCGCAGGGTAGCAGACCTGAGATAACTATCCGTCGAATAACGTTCCCTGTAAAGCTGTTGCAGCAATAATAATGACCCACTGACATTTGGTGCAGCCATCGATGTTCCCGAGACTGTTGAATAGGACTCACCCGGTCCGGTTGAGAAAAGTTGCACTCCGGCACCAACTATATCAGGTTTTATGCGGCCATCATTTGTCGGACCCCAACTGCTGAAGTGGCTCATTGATATATCAGATGGTAAAGAATAACCGCCGGAGATCTTATTTACTGCCCCCACGGTAAGCGAATTCTTTGCAACCGCTTCAGGTCCGATACTTTTGTATGGCCCGTCAGGTGGCCGGGTTCCGTCGCCTGTATCGTGCCTGTCATTACCAGCTGCCCAGACAATCAGGTAATTTGGTGCATTATAGGCTATTTCATCAATAACCATGCTTTTATTGTTATAAAATCCGAAACGGTAATCACGGATACTATCGTTATGGGCATTCCAGACCCAGACGCCGTCCTTTCTGCTCCACCCAAGGTTAATCCCGTATGAATGGTTTGATACAAGCAGCCCTTCTGCAGCTTCAGCAGCCATTTTGCTCAAATCATTGGTCCACGCATAACTAACCAGTTCAGCTTCGGGTGCCATACCCCTGGCAGCAGGGACAATGCCTGCAGAGACCATTGTTCCGGCAACAAGTGTTGCATGAAAATTATTTACACCTTTGTCTTTTGGCAATATCCTGCCCGTAAGTTCGGGATGCTTTGGATCAGCTCTGCCTGCATCCCATATACCTCCTGTCATCCCCCTGCCGGTCAGGAACAATCTCAACTCCCCCCCGGGGTGAAGCCCGTTGGTAGCTGTTGTTGTGGCAGCAACAGAATTCCTGGTCTCATAAAACACCGGAACACCGTCGAAGTCCATATACTGAAGCTCTCTCACCCCGCCATCCGAAAGCTTGATCCTTGTCTCAATAAGGTTCCTGTCTGCCCATTCCAATGCCCCTGACCTTGAGATCTCATGCTCATCCCTCAGCGTTTCAGACATATCAATAAGTCTTTTCCTGCCGGCATGATCAGGCAACCTGATCTGGCCTGCCACAAGAACCGGAAAAGAAATTAGTGTAACAAGATAGAAAAGATCCGTTAATTTGGCCATGGATCAATATTTTATCATCCGGCGTAAAAACAATCCACTCATTATCAACTATTAACAGATTAAAGGAATTTGCATAACTGCTCATTTAACTTTACTCCAGCCAGCTATAAAAATAATAAAAAATACGCCAAAAAAAATAATGTTATCCATAGCATCCGTATTCCTGACTGAAGTTTTAAAAGCAAAATCCTCCTGCATTAATTCAGGATATCAGACCCGTAATTATAAAAAGTTTTTATTAATTAAAGATGGTCAGCCAGTGAATTAATCCCGTTTTAAATTCTGAATTTTCTGTCAAAAATAGTACTTTAGCGGTTGATCTCATTGAATGGCCCATCTGTTCAGATCATTGAGCAATACCTGTATTATAAACCCTGATCACATCATAAAGGTTTGGAAAAACAGACAAAATATGCCGAAACCCCTTTGATGAAACAGTACAGCAGCATCAAGGCAAAAAATCCTGATGCCATACTGCTGTTCAGGGTGGGTGATTTTTATGAAACTTTCGGGGAAGATGCCGTCAGGGCATCGGAAATTCTTGGCATCACCCTCACAAGGAGGGCAAACGGCGCTGCCTCATATGTGGAACTGGCCGGCTTCCCTCACCATGCAATAGAAAATTACCTGCCAAAACTTGTCAGGGCGGGACAAAGGGTTGCGATATGCGAACAGCTGGAGGATCCTAAACATGCTAAAAAAATAGTGAAACGGGGCATTACAGAGCTTGTTACCCCTGGTGTGGCATTTAACGAAAATGTGCTGGAACACAAAAAAAATAATTTCCTGGCGTGTGTCCACCTTGAGAAAGGAATTGCAGGTGTTGCCTTCCTTGATGTTTCAACCGGAGAGTTCCTGGCGGCCCAGGGAAGCATTGAATATATTGACAAGCTGCTGAATGGTTTTGAGCCAAAAGAGTTACTTTTCGATAAAGGCAGGGAGGATGATTTTTTCAATGCTTTCGGAACAAGGTTCTACACATATAAAATGGATGAATGGGTATTTCACCGTGAAGCATCATATGAAAAGCTGCTAAGTCATTTTAAAACAACGTCACTTAAAGGATTCGGGATTGAAGAACTGAGCCTCGGCATCATTGCTGCCGGAGTTGTATTGCATTATCTTGAACTGACCCGCCATGAAAAATTAACCCATATCAATTCCATATCACGTATTGAAGAGGACAATTATGTGTGGCTCGACAAGTTCACTGTCAGGAACCTGGAACTTTATTACTCCTACAATGAAGGGGCAAGAACTCTTCTCTCTGTTATCGACAAAACCCTGTCTCCCATGGGGAGCCGGATGCTGAAGCGATGGATGAACCTGCCGCTTAAGGATCCGGCTGAGGTCAACAGTCGCCTTGATGTAGTTGAGTTTCTAATCAATAATAAGGAAAACCGTGATCTGATATCATCAGAGATAATGCAGACAGGTGACCTTGAAAGGCTTGCATCAAAGATATCAGTAGGCAGGATAAATCCCCGTGAACTTGTACAGCTGAAAATGGCCCTGGAATGTGCAGGGAAAATAAAGGATATCTGCGCAGGATCGGGGCAGCAGTCGCTCGAAGTTACAGGAAACCGGATAAGCCTCTGCAGCAGCCTCAGGGAGCGCATTGACGCAGAAATCAAGCAAGATCCGCCAAATGCCGTACAAAAAGGAAATGTGATAGCTGCCGGGGTATCGGCCGAACTGGATGAATTACGCGAGGTACTCTATTCGGGCAAAGATTATCTGATAAGGTTGCAGCAAAGGGAAATTGAAAATACAGGAATACCCTCCCTGAGGATAAGCTTCAATAATGTTTTCGGTTACTATATAGAAGTAAGGAATACCCATAAGGAAAAGGTTCCTGAAGGATGGATCAGAAAGCAGACACTGGTCAGCGCAGAGAGATACATTACCCGGGAGCTGAAGGAATATGAAGAAAAGATACTGGGGGCGGAGGAGAAAATCCTCAGGCTTGAAACAGAACTTTTCTCGGCAATCGTCGACGATGCAATCAGATATATACGTGATATTCAAATCAATGCTTCGGCAATTGCTCAAATCGACTGCCTTCTCTCCTTTGCCCTCCTTTCGGAAGAAAACGGTTACTGCAGACCAACGGTGAATGAGAGCAGTGAAATTGACATTAAAAAAGGCCGGCATCCCGTGATTGAAAAAAACCTGGCGCCGGGTGAGGAGTATATTGCCAATGATGTTTTTCTTGATGACAAAGAACAACAGATATTGATTATCACGGGGCCCAATATGTCGGGTAAATCTGCCCTGCTGCGTCAAACGGCGTTGATCGCGCTTATGGCCCAGATGGGTTGCTTTGTGCCTGCAGCCAGTGCCGTCATAGGAGTTGTTGATAAAATTTTTACCAGGGTTGGCGCATCGGATAATATTTCGCTGGGTGAATCTACCTTTATGGTAGAGATGAATGAAGCTGCAAGCATCCTTAATAACCTCTCTTCACGGAGCCTTATCCTGCTGGATGAGATCGGAAGGGGGACAAGCACGTATGACGGCATCTCAATTGCATGGGCAATGGCAGAGTTTATCCATGAATACCCGCACGGAAAGGCAAAAACACTTTTTGCAACCCACTACCACGAACTCAATGAGATGGAGCATTCATTCAGCCGGATTAAAAATTACAATGTATCGGTCAGAGAGATCGACAACAAGGTGATCTTCCTGCGAAAGCTAATTCCGGGCGGTAGCGAGCACAGTTTTGGCATTCATGTTGCCCGGATGGCAGGAATGCCAAAAAGTGTGGTAAAAAGGGCCGGTGAAATACTCAGGGAGCTGGAAAAATCACATAACAGGCATTCACTGGTAAAACCCGTTGCATCCCTTGCGGAACAAAGGGAAGGTTTCCAGCTCAGCATCTTTCAGCTGGATGACCCCGTGCTGAAACAGATAAGGGATGAAATATCAAATCTTGACATCAATAACCTTACACCTGTCGAAGCACTTAATAAACTCAACGAGATAAAGAAAATAACGGGCTTGAATCCGGATAAATAAATTCTGATTTTTTTGAAAAAAAGAAAAATGAATTAACTTTGCAGAACAAGTTGCGAAAATAGCTCAGTTGGTAGAGCACGACCTTGCCAAGGTCGGGGTCGCGGGTTCGAGTCCCGTTTTTCGCTCAGAATCCCGGATAATTTTACCGGGATTTTTTTGTCGGAAATGATATTTTATTTTAAGATCATCCGCTTTTTTTTTAATTTTACCACAACATTTCTGCCCGGGTGGTGGAATTGGTAGACACGCAGGACTTAAAATCCTGTGGCCATTGCGGCCGTGCGGGTTCAATTCCCGCTCCGGGTACACAAACCCTCTTGAAGTCAGCTCACTGCAAGGGGGTTTGTTTTTGGTAAATTAACTAACTTTGCATGACCAAATCAATGACCTGATGCAGCATGAAATTTCCAGGATACGCAGGGATTACTCACTGAAGGATCTGTCAGAGGCTTCTGTGCACCATGATCCGATTGTCCAGTTCACCCGGTGGCTTGATGAGGCCCTGGATGCGCAGGTAAATGAACCTGCCGCCATGACGCTTGCCACGGCGGGTGCTAACGGCCGGCCCTCAGCCAGGCTTGTACTGCTTAAAGATGTAACAGAAGGGGGGTTGACGTTCTTTACCAATTATGAAAGCAAAAAAGGGAGGCAGCTGAATGAGAATCCCCGGGCTGCCATTGTTTTTTTCTGGCCGGAGCTGGAAAGGCAGGTACGTTTTGAGGGAATTACCGAAAAGCTCCCTTCCGGGGAATCGGACGAATATTTTGATTCACGCCCCGCCGGGAGTAAAGCCGGCGCCTGGGCTTCCCGGCAAAGCAGTAAAATAGCCTCCAGGGAATTACTGGAAAATGAAGTGGTGAAAATCATAAACCGGTTTAAGAATGAAAACATACCCCGTCCACCCTACTGGGGAGGATACAGGCTTACTCCCTGTGCCGTTGAATTCTGGCAGGGTCGTCCTGACCGGCTGCATGACAGGATAGAGTATGAGATCAGGGATGGCATATGGGATATCAGCAGGCTGTCTCCCTGACCTTATCGCAAAATAATCCGGACTTAAAAAATAACGGAAACTCCCAGTTTAACACCGGAGATTGAAAGATCTGTTTTAATATCAGTATTCCAGCTTTCTTCCAAAGCAGACGCTCCATAGGGTTTAGTGAACTGATCCGAATAGGTCCATTGTGGCGATGCGGGCAGATTATTCCATGTAGAAAGATAATAACCTGCCATCAACCTGATTTTGCTGGTTATCTGGTATCTGGCTGAAATATCGATCTGGTAGTTTGTGGTTGTTAAAGTAACAGATTTTTTGGGTAAATCAAATATTCCCGATAAATACTCATTACCTCTTACCAGATCTGAATAGATCATATTACCATTTTCATCATACACAAAGATAAGATCCCTTCTAACGATATCATCTATATCTATCCCGACACCTGAATATGAAGCCTTACCCTTCAACAGCGAGCCACTTGCATTGATATGGAAGGACAAAGAAGGTAAGATATTCCAGTCAGCCTCAAGTCCCAGTAATACTCCAAGCGGACTGAATTTTACAGATGAGTTGGTTTCAAGGGTGATGTCATTATGAAATATTTGTCTGTTAAGGAATTCAATTTTAACAGAGTCTTGCGCTGCCCCACTCCAGATCATTTCGGTCCATTTTTCTTCAATGGCTCTATAGGCAGTAATACTCAATAACTGGTATAAGCTTTCCTCAAAAAGGCTGAAATTCAGTCCCCCGATTAGCCCAATGGTCATATTTTCATCCTTTCTGATGTGATGTTCAAAAGAGAACTTAAAAGAGTTCAATGTGGTTTTATGGCCAAAGCTCCAATTGGTTGCCCCTTTATCGGGATCGACGGTAAGATCAAAATCTCCATTATCATTTTCATCAAGATCGTCATAAATTTCGATCCAGGAGGCCGGGAAATTTCTGCTGGAATGTAAATCAAGGCCCATATTCCAGAAACTGACAAATCCGTATCCGATATTCTCTTCTGTATCTCCCTCAGTAAAAAACAGGCCGGGCACTTTCCCGGACTGGTTATGTGAAGCGGACATATTAAACCATGACAAACCTATCCGGGTACCGTTTAAGGTATATCCGATATCGAGTTTAAAAGGCATTTTAGCTCTGGGGTTTGTAATGATGGAGGTGATTTTATCACCATAATCCCTTCGGATATCCTCAAAGATATCATCAGGGAGGTCATCCTCATCAACCCAGGATGCCTTGTCAAAAAAAAGTATTTCCGACCCAAGGTTCTTGCCTGCTTCACCAATTGTAAGATTCGGGAAATAGTGCAAACTGAAATCAATACCGATATTTTGTAAATTATCCGCACTGGTGAGTGGTTTATAACAGTTCAATTCATTTTTAACATTAGCATGGTTTAAATTCATTTTTTGACCGGTCCGGGCATAATTACCATAACAGTTAAATAAAGTCACCAGAATAAGAGGTAATATTTTCATTCGTATAAAGTATAGTTAGCAATCTGTTTAACAATGTGTTAATAATTCATGATACGGATATCTTGCTTTTCAATCAATCTTCAGGTTTATAATGAGTGAGTGCATGCAAGGCCTATATAATAATGTTTCAAAATAAGGCAATTTTGAAACATTATAAACCGTTGATTTGTCATTATTTATTAACAATCATTCCTGATGACAGCCATTAGAAGATTTCTCCGATGACGAATTTGGGTTCAACAAAAAAGGATTTGTGTTTCATTATTAGCACTAATATGAAAAAATGAGCCAGGCGTGTGCCTGGAATACAGGATTTCAGGTTCAGATAATTTACGGGGTAAATCCAAATTAATATTTATATTTGATCCAAATGAGATAAATTTGTAATTTGGCAGAATGTTTGACAAAGGAATAATATAATTCTGACAGACCAGGATAGCCAGGAACCACCTGAATAACCAATTCTAATTATTAATTTAATTTCAATAAAAAAATGGATAAAAAAATTTCACGAAGAAAATTCATTGGAAATACGGCAATGGCAACTGCTGCTTTTACCGTACTTCCAAGCAATGTGATCAGCGGACTCGGCCATAAGGCTCCCAGCGACAAGCTCAATATCGCTACAGTGGGTATCGGAGGAATGGGATCCTCAATTCTCAGAAACCTTGAGAGCGAAAACATAATTGCTCTCTGTGATATTGACTGGAGATACAGCAAGCCTGTTTTTGAACGTTACCCCAATGCCAAAAGGTACTGGGATTACCGCAAGATGCTCGATGAGTTGGGCAATAGCATAGATGGTGTTGCAGTAGCCACATCAGACCATACACACGCAATCATTGCAGCCGATGCCATGACCATGGGCAAGCATGTTTACGTTGAAAAGCCGCTTACCCACACAGTTTATGAATCCCGGCTTCTTACCAGGCTGGCCGCGAAGTATAAGATAGCCACCCAGATGAACAATTGGGGGGCCTCCCAGGAAGGCGTAAATCTGGTCCGTGAATGGATTGCCAACGGCGAGATAGGAGAAGTTACAAGGGTCGACGCCTTTACAGACAGGCCGATATGGCCACAGGGCCTGAACACTCCCGAAGAGGTGCATCCGATACCCGACACCATGAACTGGGACCTTTTCATAGGCCCCGCACCCATGCGTCCGTACAACGAGATCTACACCCCCTGGAACTTCCGCGGATGGTGGGATTTCGGAACAGGCGCACTCGGGGATATGGCACCCCATGTTCTTCATCCCGTTTTCATGGGTCTGGAACTGACCTATCCGACAAGGGTCCAGGGTACATCAACACTGCTGCTGGTTGACTGTGCACCTGTTGCTCAAAAAGTTAAGTTTGTTTACCCGGCCAGAACCCCGAGCAGGAATATGAAGATCCGGCTTCCCGAGGTGGTGGTGAACTGGTACGATGGCGGTATCCGTCCCGAAATGCCGGATGGATGGCCGGCTGGCAGGAACATGAACAATGCCGGTGGTGGCGTAATCTTTTACGGGACAAAAGACATTCTCGTTGCAGGCTGCTACGGCCGTGATCCATGGCTGCTTTCAGGCCGCGTTCCCACTGCACCGAAATTTGTGCGCAGGGTACCCACTGACCATTACCAGGACTGGGTGCGTGCCTGCAAGGAAAGCCCCGAGAACAGGATTGAAACCGCTTCCGCTTTCCACGAGGCAGGACCATTCAACGAGATGGTTGTGATGGGTGTACTGGCAGTACGCCTGCAATCACTATACAAGGAGCTTGAGTGGGACGGCGAGAACATGAGGTTCACCAACATCGGCGACGATGAAATGATCCGCACCGTTATTCGTGACGGCTTCAAGATAGAGGACGGTCACCCGACATTCGCAAGAGACTGGACAGACCCGGTTAGTGCGAATCAGTATGCTCAGGAACTGGTCAACAAGCCCTACAGGGATGGATGGAAACTCGTATCCATGCCCACATAGAGGTTCCTGACAACAAGATGACAAAGCGACTGCCTGGTGGTGACCAAAATACCCCGGGCAGTCGTTTTAATTAGGCAAATCAATAAACTAAACCCTGAATTACTTAAACTCACAAAAATGAAGTCAAGAAACTTAGCAGTATCTGCAACTGTCCTCCTCGCGGTTGTCCTGGCATGGTCGTGCGGACCTGCAGCCGAGCGCCGTGCCGAGGTTGTGGAAGCACCCCCAAATACACTTACCGAGCAGGAGAAAGAGGAAGGCTTTATCCTGATGTTTGACGGAGAGACAACAACGGGCTGGCGCTCCTATAATGGCGATGCATTCCCCGAACAGGGTTGGGCCGTTGAAGAGGGTACCCTCCGTTGCATCGGAACCGGTAACGGAGAGTCCGGAAGCCGGGGTGGCGATATTGTTTATGACGGTCTCTTCAGGGATTTCCACATGAAAGTGGACTGGAAGATATCCGAAGGGGGTAACAGCGGTATCTTTTACCTGGGCCGTGAGATAGAGGGCAGGCCAATACATCATACTGCTCCCGAATTCCAGATCCTCGATAACGACAGGCATTCCGATGCCCGAAGAGGAGTTGACGGAAACCGCAAGGCTGCTGCACTTTATGACATATTGCCTGCTGTACCCCAGAATACTTTACCGGCAGGGGAATGGAACCGTGCGGAGATAATTGTTTACCGCGGTTCAGTTTTTCACCGGCAGAACGGTGAAGATGTCGTTGAATATAACCTCGGCACTCCCGAATGGGAAGAGATGGTGGAAAAAAGCAAGTTCGATGTAGAGCTGTTCGGCAAATACATTGAAGGAGTAATTGGCCTGCAGGGTAAAAGATACGATGTGTGGTTCAGAAACATAAAGATCAGGGAATATTGAGCAGGCAAAATTGTTCACCTGATTTGAATTATCTGATACAGACAAAATAAGCAACTTAAATACAGCCTCACAGTTTACCAAAAAAGCCCCTGACTTGCATGTTACATGCAATGGATATATTTTATCACCAGCTCTCTTATAGCTTCGTTATTCCCGTTTAGTTTCTCTATCAGATCCTTGTCTTTGTAGGATTTCAGTCTGTCGATAACATTCTGGACCACCCCGGCGGGGAAAACTCCGTTTTTTTCGAAAACCTCCCGCTTCACTTCAAGTGCTCCGGCCGAATCCCAGCATGAAGCAGGAAGTCCGTCAAGCCGGGAGAGCCTTTCTTTATGCTCTTCCCTGAATATATTAACATCAACATACAGCTCACCGGCTATTTTCAGCGAATTCTCCAGCTCAAGACCGTGCCTGGCAGCAATAACAAGTCCGGCAAGCAACATGTAAATATCTGCCGACCCGTCAGGCGAGCGGAATTCGACCGTTTGCTTCCCCCCAAAGGTTCCGGGATCGGGGCACTCACACGGGTTGGCGTCTTTAATCATCTTGTTCCCGTCACCCCATCCAAGGGGGACACGTACCAGAACAGAACGGTTGCGGTCTCCCCAGCAGATACTGACAGGTGCTTCCTGATGCGGCACCAATCTCAGATAAGAGGTGGGGACGGTATTGCCAAATGCGGTTAATGCAGCTGCACAATCAAGCCAGCCTGCCACCATCTTTTTTGCAGTATCACTCAACTTCCCGTTGTCAGTCATAACGTTTACCCCGTCCTTCTCAAGCATGGCATGAATGTGCAATCCGCTGCCGGCTTTTCCTACAGTAATTTTCGGAGCAAAACTTATCTCGACATTATACCTGTATGCAAGCATCCTGAGGATCCACTTTGCCACCACCATCTGGTCGGCCGCATCACCCACATCGCACGGCAAAAACTCTATCTCATGCTGCTCAAAAAGCTCACCGTCCCTGGTGAAACTCCCTACTTCGGCATGTCCATATTTTGTTTTACCACCGGCCTTTGCTATCATAAGCAATGCCTCAGACCGGAGCTTTTCAAATTTGGCATAGGGTTCGGATGCATGATACCCTTTCTGGTCTTCGGGTGGGAAGAAGTCTTTTCGCGGAGCGTTAACGTAATATTCCAGTTCACCAAGTGCCATGAAGGTTAACCCGGTGCTGCTTCTGAAATCTTTATGGGCCTTTTTCAGAATATACCCCGGATCACTCTCCAGGGGCTGTCCGCTGCTGTTGTAGAAAGAGCAGAGTATCTCAAGGGTGGGAACATCGGTGAAGGGATTGAGAAATGCAGTGCGGTAGCGAGGAATTACATAAAGATCACTCGATCCTGCCTCAATGAAAGAAAACAGGCTGGATCCGTCAACCCTTTCTCCCTGTGTCAGTATGGTCTCAAGATGTACTTTACCTGAGATTGCAAAATTAAGTGTCTTGAGCTTACCGTCATCGGCGACGTAACGAAAATTAAGCATTTCTATGCCCTTTTCTTCAATAAACCTGACAATATCATGTCTTGTGAACTCATCAGCGGGCTTTTTCAAATACCTTACCAGTTCATTCGGGTTCATCACTGTTTCTGAATCGCGCAGCATAATATATTGTTTTTGTTTTAACCTGTACAATTTTAATAAGGATGCCATCCAAAAAACATGATTTTTTTCGCCTCCGGATATGTTATACAGCAATAAACGTGATGGTAAAAATATAATTCACTATGAAACAATATTGGGTTTACCAACGTAAACCACAACATAATCTGAA
>SLOS01000220.1 GCA_007132365.1 Bacteroidales bacterium
GAAACTGCTGCGCTGAGATTTGCAAGATGCTCATGGCTGCGTGACCACCGGGGTGGACTGACCCATTGTATACTTTGCGGCGGGCCAACCCTTGAATCATCTGCCACGGCATTATTTGAGGGGCCATGAAGATAGTGTGTCCACTCATCAATATCTTCGGGCCAGGGTTTTACAATCTTCTTCCAGCTATCACCCTGTTTAAAAAGTGCCACACCGCGAGGAGCAAGAACCCGGAAAATCTCATCCGTTTGGATTTGGCCGGCCTCCTCTACAATAAGCAAGTTGACCATGTTCTCCGCGTATGGAAGATATTCACCGCGCCAGTGATCAACGGAAACAGGCCCATAATTGCCCACTTTGTGGATATGATAGCGACTGTGTTCAACATTATCAGGATTCCTGTCCAGACCATGAACAATGAAGCTCTCCCTGGTACGCAGTGCCGAGGTTAGCAATCCGTCGCCACTTCCGAGATGAACAATAAGTCCACCGCTGATTCCACTCCGGCCTGTAAGATATCCTGCCAGGTTATCGGCTGAATTGTTAACGGGCAAAATATCAGTTCCAATTGAGGCATAAGAATAAAATATACCAGGAACCATTAACGAAAATAAGACAGAACCGTATAATTTAAGACAACCCCTGCTTAATTTATACATATGTAACTCAATAATAGTTTGTCAGAAAGCTGTATGTTAATTGTTTAAACTAAGCACTACCTTATCAAGGACCGGGAAACGGTCGCCATTGTCTGATAAAAAAACAGCCCTGTACTGAAGGAATCTGTCTTTCGGATTTATTTCGAATCTGCCCGAGTCATCAATTTCGATCCATTTATCTTCATAAAGTTCGCTGGATTTTGCAGCAGATCTAATTTCAAAAATAATCTGTGTCCCTTCGGGAATAATTGCAACATACTCGAGAACACCTTTCCCCCTGTTTCTGTTCCATTCAAAAACGGATGACTCATAGGTTTGCCGCCATGACCGGTCATATATATGTCCCATATCAACATTCTGTGACCAATGCGGACCTCTGGTGGGGAGCTTTTGAACACGGGCATTATTAAACCTGTCACCATCATTATAAAAGACTTTTGAATAAGTGTTGTGATTCCCGCGATATGTATGGTTTGACACTGCCAGATCAAGTTTACCGTTCTTATTAAAATCCGCAGCAAATGCCTGGGCAGCTGAATTATTGATAATTTCCGTACGATTATAAATATGGAAACCTTCTTCGCTGCCCCAATATAAATAGGACGGAATCTGATCACGAGTATAAACTCCATGATAGTGAGGAAGAAAGAGATCCAGATGACCATCATTGTCAAAATCAGCAACCACCGGGCCAAGGGCCGCAAAGCCGGGCAACCATTGAGAGTTTGCATGATTAAATCCTTCAGGGCCTCCCCAGAATATATATGTCCCCATGTCAAACTGCCTGTTATTCGCTATATCATTATACGAACAGACAATAAGGTCAAGCCATCCGTCACCATTCAGATCTGCTGTTTTAAGGTCTCCCACGGCAGGTACATCCAGCTGGACCTGCCTTTCATAGTCAAAACCCTCCTCACTTCCGTAAAAGACCCTGACTCCAACTTCATTGTATGAATTGACTACTATATCAAGCCATCCGTCTTTGTCGTAATCTGCTATCTGTATGCCCAGTGACCTGCCGGTAGATGGGATAACTTCCCTGTTTTCACGGGTAAATCCATCCGGACCACCGTAATATATTATAACTGAGGACTCGAAGCCGTGTGGTTCATATGATCCCAGAACAATGTCAAGGTACCCGTTCCTGTTCAGGTCTGCAACATTGCTTGATCCAAGGAAGAATTCATTCAATACCGTCCGGCCCTCTTCGCTGAAGTCATATCCATCTGCACTGCCCCACATAATGTTGGCTCCTGCGAATGGATCATCTTTCTGGCCGTGATGCATCTGGTTCAAAAGGACAATATCAGTAAAGCCGTTGGCATTAAGGTCGGCGACAGTTGCCTCATATCCGCTTCTCATCGGAATTTCAGTCATGTTGTCTTCACTGAATCCGTCAGGACCGCCCCAGTAAATATACGCGGGAACTCTTTCGCCAACCGTACCACCCCTGCTGTTACAGAATATTACCCTGTCTTTCTTCCCGTCTTTCAAGTTAACAGTATGAGCATAGATGGCACCACTCGTATTTATACCGCTTTCACCTTTTTCAAATTGCCTGTCACCCTTCCCATAATAAATTACAGATCTGGTAGCAAAATCGGTAGTTCCCCTGTTTATTGCAATTGCAATGTCTTTATGCCCGTCACCATCAAAATCACCAATTGTCGTAGCGCTTATATTCATTGCATCCAGGCTGGTTGAGTTATTTATGGAAAAACCATCATTGCTTCCCCATAATATATGGGCCGCTCGTCCTGAGGTTTCTTCGGAAGCTCCGCCGTATTCACCTGCCGGCCCGATACGTTGTTCAAAATAGCTTAATACAATATCATTACGGCCATCTGAATCAATATCGCCTATTGAAATGTTCGAAGCTTTGTAAGCAACGATTTCCTGAATATTACCCCATAACCTGTTGCCCAGGGATGGAATTATATATAATAAATCATCGCTTGTCCCGACCACCATGTCAATTCTATTATTGTTGTTTACGTCACCCGATCTGATTGTCAGTCCGGTCCTCCCCGCAGGAAAATCAAGGTCAGAAGTTTCTATGACCGCATCCCCGTCTTTAGGCAGTGTACTCCAGAGAAATGTAATGGTTGAATCTTTTCTCAGGATGGCTATATCCTTATAACCGTTCCCATCAAAATCTCCGGATGCAATAGCTGTTGCATCCGGAATTCCGATATCATGAAATCTTGTATTAAGGTAGCCTCGTTCACCTCCCCAGTATATCCGGACAATATTGCCTGAAGGTTGGCCAACAGTCCATGCCTCACTGTTTAAGGTAACAATATCAGGCCAGCCATTCCTGTTCAGATCAGCAACAGCTACTGCACTTACACCGTTTACCGGCAAAGGTCCGGTACTGCGCGAAGCGGGCCAGCCATCCTCCCCACCGTATATAATGGTCAGAAAGTTTCTCGGATTCTGAATACCATCATGATTTGGAATAAAGATCAGATCCTGATAACCATCCAGATTAAGATCAGCAGATGTCACCTGCAAGCTCCCTTTATAAGCCATCGTAAATTCATTTATGCTCCTTTCTGGTGTAACTTCAGCCATTGTTGAAGGAAGATCGTCAATCTGATCATGAGTATGGGGAAAAAGTAAATCAATATAACCATCATCATTGTAGTCAAACCTGTGGATGGTCCGGATTTTCCCGTCACGGCTTACGTAAATATTAGCCCCGGAGGCATCAAAAGTGCCTTTTATAAAATCGTCGAATGTTTCGTCAACCCGGGTCTGAGCTGTACCCGTCAAAACAAACCCAGATAAAAAAGTAAAGTATAAAATATTTTTTACTGAATTTTTATACAACAGTTTTTTTAAGACTTGTCTCATCTCAATAATTTTTAGTCCGTTAAAAATATAGTAAAAACAGATACAGAAAACAGGCTGCCACAAGCACCCTCTAATCAGAAATCAAAACATTTTTGTCACTAATATTATTTTCCTCCAGATAATCAAATATCTTCCGGGCAACATCCTGATTTTCGGCAAATACGTCATTCTGTTCTGAAATCCCGAAAGGTCCGTATATATCGAATAATTTCATGTCTCCCTCGTAAGGAATAGCCGCCTTCCAGTTACCCCACCTTACAAACTGCCTGAAGTTCGGATCATCAATAA
>SLOS01000075.1 GCA_007132365.1 Bacteroidales bacterium
CACAAAAAGAGATGAATAAAACAGGGGGATCCATCCGTTTGAAATACTAAATATGAATTACCTGTAAAATATAACTAATTGATTATTAACTTGATTAACCTGTTTTATTCGGATGAAAGTTACATCTGGTATATCTGGTTAAATGAGTATTGCATTCCATGTGATTTCGACCGAAGGTAAAATCCTCATAGTTTGTACATCGCTTTTGTGAGCTTCAGTTAATGAGGATTTTTCGGGGAAAAATATGCCGGAAATTTTCCTTCTAAATCAATTAACTATAGTCATTTCTTCAATCAGGTGTGATGCTCCGGCAAATTTGTCAATAATAAAGAGTATATACCGCGCATCAACCGCTATACACCGCTGCAGCCCGGTCTCAAAGACAATATCTCCGCTCATGGCCTCCCAGTTACCATCAAAGGCAAGGCCAATAAGCTCACCGCGTGCATTTATCACCGGGCTTCCGGAGTTGCCGCCGGTAATATCATTGTTGGTAATGAAGTTTACCGGCATACTTCCATCCTTACCATAGATACCATAATCCCGGTTTTTATACAATTCCCTTAGCCTTTCTGGAACTTCAAATTCCCAATTTGATGGATCCTCCTTCTCCATAACTCCGTCAAGAGTTGTTACGTAATCATACCATACGGCATCTCGCGGCTGGTAGCCTCCGACTGTACCATAACTCAGGCGCATTGTAAAATTGGCATCGGGGTAAAAGATCCTGTCGGGATGCTTCTCCATCAGTCCCGCGATAAAAAGCCTTTGTCCGCGTAAAAGATCATGAAAATACACCTGTGAGGATTCCCTGAGTTCTCCCAGCTTCCGGTAAGTGGAACGGGCAAGATGAAGAGCAGGGTCTTTTTCAAGGGTTTCCCCGGAAGGCCGGGAAAGAAACTCTTCAAGTCTTTGCCCGGAAGCAAATATTGATTCATCAAAAAGGTCAGCCGCATACCTTTCAAAATCTCCACCATATTCTTTATGGATCTCCTCCAGTATATCGGGATGATACTCCCTGTCAACATCATTGTAAAAGAGGTCCAGCATGGCTGCCACGACTTTCTGATCGGTTGGGGGATTGTAATCTCTGTAAAAAGATAGTGCTGAACTTCTCAGGTTTTCAACGGCATCATCAATCGACCTGCGGTCGGCATTGCTCTCAGAAAGCAGGTTAAAAAGGTTATTTGAGCGGTTAGCCATTGTTACAATTTCACAACTGCGGAGAATGGCTTCATTGATATACTGGATTGCGTGACTGTAATCTCTCCGTTTATTGACTGCCTGCTCAATAAGGGCCAGAGCCTCCCCGTATTTCTCCTCTCTCTGCCTGTCAACGGCCAGCCATGAGGAGAATGACTCTTCGATCTCTCTTTTTTGTTCATATATTCCCAGCCTCTGCAGTATCTCACTCTGACCAATTGAAAATTTCCAGTAATTGGTTGAGCCGGAATATTTATTCGCATACTGAATCCTTACCTTATCACTGGCCAGCATGTCCTCAAGCAGTATCTCCTGCCGCAGTCCCCGGATCTTTATCCGGTTTGGATGAGTGATCTCAAGAACATCATTCACTTCAAAGGAGGTCATGTAGCGGGTTGTACCACCCGGATAACCCAAAACCATGGCAAAATCACCGGATTCAAAACCCCTTGTTGATACTGGCAAATGATGCCTGGGATTCATGGGTATATTGGTTTCGGAATATTCGGCAGGCAAACCGGCGGGATCTGTATAAACCCTGAAAAGCGCAAAGTCGCCTGTCTGGCGCGGCCACATCCAGTTATCTGTGTCTCCGCCAAATTTACCTATGGAGGAGGGCGGGGTACCGACCAGCCTTACATCGGTAAACCGTTCATAAACCATCATATAATACTGGTTCCCGCCAAAGAAAGGCTGCACCCTGGCAAAATAATGAGTATTGGCAGTTGCTTCACGCTCCAGTTGCCTTGACAACAACCCTGTGACCGCATTTCTTTGCTCTTCTGACATTTCAGGATTTACCCCATCCAGAATATGCTCACTGACATCTTCAATACTGATAAGGAAGGTAACCGACAATCCGGGAGAAGGTATCTCCTCATCCATGCTGTTTGCCCAGAAACCATCGGTCAGATAATCACTTTCCAGTGTGCTGTGAGACTGGATCACGCCATATCCGCAGTGGTGATTGGTAAGGAGGAGGCCCTGGTCAGAAATCATCTCTCCCGTGCAGCCCCCGCCAAAAATAACAATTGCATCCTTCAGGCTGGATTGGTTTATACTGTATATCTCATCGGCACTAAGTTCCAGTCCGAGCTCCTCCATCTGCCGCATATTGAGCTGTTCAAGGAGCGGAAGCAGCCACATTCCCTCATCAGCCTTCAGGCAGAGCTGGTAAACAAGACAAAGTGCGATCAGAAAAGTCAGAAATTTTTGCATCTTCAGAATTTAAAGTTAATAAAAAATTTTGTTACAGATTAAGCCCCAAATAATGGCAATACAGCCCCCATTATGAATAACTTGAAAAGTAAGTTACCTAATAGTATCTCGTCACATAAACTACAGGCAACTTGTTAGCTAATAACAGAATGCAACACCAGTTGTTCTCACGGATTAATTCCGGTTCTGTAAATATCCGGACAATAAACTGAAAATTAAAATCCATACCAATGAATAATATCATACCCTTTTTAATACTTAACAAGCGGCTCAGTCGCCGAAACCTATAGTCTCCTGCCGGGGCTTAAGCCTGAAGCTCTTCCGGTGCCAGGGAGATGATCCGTGACAATTCAATGCTGCGATATGAATAGCTGTCGGATATCCCTTGTTCCTGTCCCAGCCATAAACGGGAAATTTTTTATGCAGTTCCATCATTATTGCATCCCTGTGGGTCTTTGCGAGTATGGATGCCGCCGCAATATTTAAAAAGAGAGAATCACCCCTGACAAAGCATGTATGGGGTATATTATCAAAACTTTTAAAACGGTTCCCGTCAACCAGGATATGCCCAGGTCTGACAGTTAGTTTTGACAGTGCCCGGTGCATCGCAAGTATGGAAGCATTAAGTATATTGATATTATCAATCTCATTGTTGTCAGCCAGTCCTATCCCCCAGGCCAGTGCACTTCTCTCTATCTCCATCCGCATCAGTTCCCGTTTCATTACTGATAACTTCTTTGAATCGTTCAGCATGGGATTTATGTAACCTGCAGGGAGAATGACTGCCGCAGCTACAACCGGCCCTGAAAGGCAGCCTCTTCCAGCTTCATCGCAGCCCGCCTCCGTCAAGTCACCAAGATATGATTGTCTAAGCATCCGGGCTATCTTTGCGGGTTAATTACTGACTCAATTGATCCCCATAATAAATCAGCCGTCCGTTCCCATGAAAACAGGTTCCTTCTTTCTGCACCCCGTTGAATAAGAGTTTCCCTGTATTTCTCATCTGTAGCGACTTTAATCATACCATCAATAACAGATCTGATATTTTCAGGATCAACCAGGTGGGCAGCCTCTCCTGCCACCTCGGGTATTGAGGTCCGGTTTGATGCAATAACAGGGATATCACAGTTCATCGCCTCAAGGACAGGTATTCCAAATCCTTCGAAAAAGGGAATAAAAACAAGGGCGATAGAAGCCCCGTAGGCTTTCCGTAAATCTGCGGCCCCCATACGCCCGGTAAATATAACATCTGTACTGAATCGCATATCTGACAATGTTCTCTCCATGCGGCTGTAGCCATTCATCTTTTCACCCACAAGCACAAGCTTGAATTTCTGACCCGTTTCACTTCTGAAAGAATCAAAGGCCTTCAG
>SLOS01000079.1 GCA_007132365.1 Bacteroidales bacterium
AAAGCCACCCGGTTAATATCCGCAAAGCAGTAAGGAAGTAGTTTACAACATTCTTCATTTATCAAAGAATTAGATTGTAATTGAATAATTTTATGTCAGGGTAAGTGAATAATAAAAACCCTTTCGGGGAATAAAAAGAAGCTTCCATCATTAACCTGTATGGAAACCTATCGGGGAAGTGTCCGTATGGTAGTGTTCCATTTTGTGTGTCCGGATGAAAAAGATCAAGCTGAAAAGGCCAAATAAAAGCCCCTGTTTGTTGAAGGAACTACCGAAACCTTCGCCAGACAGGGGCTTTTTCTTACCTAAACCTAAACCTATAATGCCGACCTATTAATTAATTCTATTTTTATGACGCTTCACAAGGCCATTCCCCTAAGTCATTTACCTGAAAAATTAATTCTTCAGAATTTTGAACTCCACCTCCCTCCTGCGCTCTATGGTTAATTTAACAAGAATCTTGCCGTATTTGTAAGCAATTGCTTCAATAATAATATTTCCTTCTACCTGGTACAAGCTTTTCTGCTTTTAGCTGTAAATGTGCCTGCCTGGGCAGACCTGATAAGTCCTCGAGAGTTCCTGCCGCGATTGATTCACCTGCCCTGTCCCATTTGTCTACTAACACCCTAAGTGGCCTCATTGCAGCAAATGAAAGTCCCTCAGCCTTCGGGAACATGAACGGAAAAGCTTCATAGTAACTTGTCCCGTCAGGCATTACCCTGGTGGTAAAACCGGGATAGATACCTTCATATTTGCCAGCCAGGACAGCTTTCTCTCACCCGTGAAATAGCCAGCCCGGAATATTGTTGTCCCATGTGTTCCTGGTCTGATAGTAAACCGGCATGGCTAACCCCATTCAATCCCCCTGTTCAATAGAGATGAAACAGACCCGTCCATTTCTCATAAAAGACAGCAATCCTTTGGTGTCAGATGCGGCAACATTTTATCCCGTGAGGAACAAAACAGACATTGCATATATGTTTCCGGCAAATTTGTATCCATTCATAGTTTTTGATATTAATGCATTTAGAACTAACTAACTGTCAGTATGGACTATCTATCCCGCTCTGAAATTCCCCCGATAAACCGGTAGGCAAGTAAAGCTACAAAAGATTAGTTGATAAATTGGCATGATGACAAAACAAAGACAAAAGTACGATCGGGAGTTTAAGGAAAAAGTGGTTGAGCTCTCTATTGCTCGCAATAATGGAAGGGAAGTTGAGTGTGAGCAACTGGCAAGCAGTCTTTACTGTAAAGGTCTTACCCAATTTCAGGTTGGAGAGGTATTTGGAGAGGTTTATGGTAAGCATTACAGCAAAGCAAGCATCAGCCGGATGATTGAGTATTTGCGCACTGATGTTGAGCAGTGTCTGACACGTTCTTTGGAGAGTTATTATCCGATTATATTGATTGATGCCACCCATATCAAGGTTCATCGTAAGCGCAGTGTTGAGAATGAGGCTTTTTACGTGGTTATGGGAGTTAGAGAGGCAAAACCAGGGAGGTTCTTGGTATATTCAACAGGCCTTCTGAGAGTGCAACAGGATGAGGAGAGATGTTCACGATATTGAAGGAAAGGGGCATAAATAAAATAGGGTTATTGGTTGCCGATGGGCTAAGGTAACAGAAAGCTTTCGAAATACAGGGAAAAATTGTTTTATCGATTGGTGCAACAAGCATTGTATACTACTCCAATGCCATTTAACGATATTGTCAAACCAGCTTGACCGAAAGGGATAAGCAATTTATTCTAATATCCAATTTCCTGTCTGCGAGTTCGGTTTATCACGATGATGCTCCAGATATTCCTGCACCATCTCATCCGCTATATTACCCGTACTCCAAGCACCATAACCAACTGCCCAGAAGTGACGCCCCCAATATTTCTTGCCCAATGTCGGAAACTCTTGCTGAAGCAGACGAGATGTTCGGCCTTTTATCTTTTTTATCAATTCGCTTACGCTCATTGAGGGAGGGTATTCCAGGTGAACGTGCACATGATCTTTACTTACTACCCCCTTTAGTATACGAACATTCTCAGCATTACATATCTGAACACTCAAGTCACGACAACGGGACTGAATATCGCCTTTCAATACATGATAACGATATTTGGTCACCCAAACAACGTAAACCGTTAATCGACTTACTGAATGACTGCCTTTTCTGTACTCTGCCATTCGGTAAATCTAAGAATTTTACAGAAACTAAAGTAGCTGCAATAAATTGCAGGGATTTAACCATTGTTTAAGATATTGAAATTATACTCTATAAACAGGCCCCATAATCGTTCAATAAGCCTGGATTGTATGATTTCTTCCTGTACGCTTTAAACAGATTCCCCTTGATTCATAATGCTCTAACCGGTCAGCAAATTATGTTGGATCAACACCTTCCACTTGCCGTTCTTTCCTTGCCGACTGAAAACCGTTAACGAGTTTCCATGGTAGCTTACGCGAGCCTGCTTATTAATAAGGCATTGACTTAGAGCTCTCCAAAACATCTTTACTGCACTCTCAACCCTTGTATTATCAGCTTCTTTTGCCCTGTCCCATGAATGACTACCCTTTGCCCTTTGCTTGCGGTATTGTTTCTTATATTCTCTCTTCTTTAATCTATTAGTTTTGGGAAGCCGGAAATCGGTAATCGTCTCCAGTGGTGGGGGCAAGACGCATCAGGCTATTATTGTGATGCCCGCAACATCGGCTCCTGGGTGATTTGTCATGAACACTTCATTGCCTGACAAGAATAGCTCTTCATCTTACAGATCGGTAAATGGATGAGTCTGGCAACGCCCTCTGCCTTGTTAAAAGGGCAAAATTATCTTCCATTTGCAACATACCATTCTCCAGGTTAAACCTTGGCGAAGATCCCCTCCGGCTCCTTGTCCAACGGGAATGGATACACCTGTGAACTGGTTGTGACAGTTTTTAATTCGCTTCGTCCTTATTGTGGTACTGCCTGCCCCGAGGCAGAGTCTCGAATAATTTTTGATTAAACTGTTTTTCGGGGAGCATGAAAAGCAAAAAGCTTCCCCATTTATTTCTCAATAATAACTCTGAAACCCACATTATAAATTTTCTGCCAGGGTAAATATGATTTCCTGAAATAGGAAGTTGACCATTGGGGATGATCAATCCAGGAACCACCTCTCACAACTTTTTTCAGACACCTTCCCTGCATTTTACTATTATAAGGATAAGGAAAATAATCAGAACGTGTCCATTCTGACACATTTCCGTGCATATCATAAAGTCCCCACGGATTAGGTTTGTAATACCCGGGAGCAACCGCAAGCATGTTTCCGTCATCCACACTTTCTTCTTTCGGATGCCACGTATAATATTTATACCATGGATTATCAGTTCTCATCGGTTGAGGATCAATCCCCGTAACAGCCATATTATTCAACTGCTTATCAGCCATATTCTCATATGGTGCAAAATTATCATTTAATTTTCCATACCAGAAGGGAGTGTCAGTACCAGCCCTACAAGCCCATTCCCATTGTTTTTCGGAAGGGAGTGTCACATTAAGTCCGGTCCTTTCACTCAATTTTTTGCAAAATTCCATGGCTTCATTCCAGCTAACCCTGATTACCGGTTGTTCCGGTTTGTTTGCAGGATAGCCCTCGTTCACGTGGTCTTTCCATTGCTGGTCATGGAAGCGGCTATCATGGTCAGGGAAAACAGTTCTGAACTGCTCATTGGTAATCTCCATTTCAGCCATCCAAAAGGGTTTTTTAACTTCAGCTATATGAGCAGGAGAATAATCTGAAGGTCTGTCATT
>SLOS01000008.1 GCA_007132365.1 Bacteroidales bacterium
ACACGGAAATAATTATCAGTGAAATAGTAATTGCAGCTATCAATTTCTTCATGGTTATTATTTTATCTTAAGTTATACCTTTAAATATGATATTTTGTGGATGAGATCAGAAAGAATTTTTCTGACTTATGCTGTATGCCATAAGCGCGTTGCCATGCCTGACGTAAAGAACTCCGTTATTTATCACCAGATGTGCCCAGTGCTGATCGGACCCAAGGGTGATATCCGTTTGTCCCCTGATAATAAACCCGTTGCCGGTTGGCTCCAGCAATGCCAGTTCGCCTCTTTCAGTATAGCAGTAAAGCCGGCCGTCAGCCCAGATAACCGTTCCCTTTGCTATATCGCGGGAGGAATATACAGTCTCGCCCGTCTCCCAGTCCACGCAAAACCAGAACCTGTTCCTGTCCCCCGAACCGTAAATATAACCATCAACAAGAACTGTACCACCCATCTGGTTGTCCAGATCGCTGTTGAACCACTCCTCCGTTACTGCATCGCCAGCCGGGTTAAGCTTAAGCTTAACCCCGCCCTTGCCATATCCACTGAAAGCAAATATACTTCCCTCATGATATACAGGGGTGTTGGGATGTATATTTCTCTGGTTGGCATATGGATGTGACCATAATAACCTGCCGGAATTTGCATCAATGCCCACGACATGCTGTTGCATCATCGTTATCAGCATTTTAATCCCGAAGTGCTCTACCAGAAGGGGTGAGCAGTAGGCCGAAAGTCCGCCGGCACCTTCGCTCGCCCATATAACATCGCCGTTGTGACGGTTCATGGCCACTATATTGTATTTTCTTCCCCCGGGTGAACAATAGAGCCGGTCGCCGTCCACTACCAGGTTTTCGGTGAATCCCCATCGCAGGTTACTGCCATCGAAATCACCGAACAGGTCCTTGCTCCATTTTATCTCCCCGTCACTCAGATCCATACACACCAGTAGGCCGAAACCACTCACAATGTAGGCCATGTTATCAATTATTGCAGGTGTACTGCGGCTGCCCGGGTAGCTGCTGTGCATTTCCGGTCCGTATGGAAACTTATTACCGGGGATGCCATCTTCAGACATAATGTATATATATCCGGTTTCACCTTCCATCCCGGTTATATAGATCTTTCCGTCTTTAAGCACCGGTGAGGTGAATCCGACACCCATCTGTTCATATGCCCACAACAACTCTGGCCCTCCGGCGGGCCACTCCTGAAGGAGTCCTCTCTCGTGATAGATTCCCATCCTTTCAGGACCCCGCCAGTTTTGAACAATCTGTGCATTCGAAACAGAAACAGCGATCAGAAAGATCAGTTTTACAAGAATCAATCTCTTAATTATTATCATTTTACAAAGTTAAAACTGTAAATATAATACTTTGTGCATGTGTTTGGCCAGGCGTTTAAACTACCGGAGTAGTTTGTATTTAATCTAAATATGCCAAAAAAGATGGTGCTGATTGTATGGTTCTTAAATACAGTTTGTTTTATTGGGCCTTTCCCTGCATACCGGTTTCCTTGCTTAATGCCGGACCGATGTCAGTTAACTTTTTTTAACCATTCAGGGAGTTCAACGGGTTTTGTCTGAATTTTTTTGCTGGTCGAGCCAGGCCACATTCTGTTCAGGTATATTGTCCATACCCAGAATATCCTTGTAGAGCCCAGGCCGGCGTGCCTCCCTGTACCTGTGACCCCCGGCGAGGGTAAGCTTTTCAGGGGTGCATAAGGCTGTCTGAACATCATCGCCAAGGTTCCGGCATTCGGCAATTATGTCGCCGTAAGGATCAATGATCATTGAGCATCCATTCTTGAGCTGATCATCATCCATCCCAATGGGGTTTGAAAAGATAACATATGCAGCATTGTCGTATGCCCTGGAAGGCAGCCACTTCATAAGCCATGAGCGTCCTTTCATCCCGTCAAATTCAAGTCGCAGGGATGTAGGATCGGTTTCCCGGTTTTTCCATAGGTCGGGATCAACGAATCCGGCACCCGGCCTGGTGGAAGGTGTACACATTGTGACATGGGGCATGAAAATGATGTCAGCTCCGAGAAGGCTTACTGCCCTTACATTCTCAGGAATATTGTTGTCGTAGCAAATAAGTATCCCGCATTTCCAGCCGTGAAGGTCAAAAACGGTATAACTGTCGCCCGGCGTTACATGGGGGTTGATAAAGGGGTGAAGCTTCCGGTGCCTCGCAATCATGCCGGTTTTGTCAACACATACATATGCCTTGTAAATCTTTTCATCACTGTCCCTCTCGAACAGCCCCGCGAGAACGGTAATATCATATTTTTCTGCAATCTGACGTAATCTTTCCATGCTTTCACCCCCGGGCAGGGCCTCGGAAATCTCAAGCATTTGTTCGTATGAAAGTTTCCTTGCAAAGGTGTAGCCTGTTATTGAGCATTCATGAAATGATACTGCCCTGGCGCCCTGCCGGGCAGCCTGGGCCGACAGTCTCCCGATCTGCCCGATATTGTATTTCTTGTCCCCGCTTCTGTGCTCAAACTGTGCTGTTGCAATCCGTATGGCCTCCATGTTCAGTGTAATTTAAGTAGGTTAAACATCCCTCAAGATACATAAACTTACTAAACTGTTAATTAATTGCAGGGACACTTTTAAATGAATTTTATTATGTATTTTAGCCTGCAGAAAATTGCAGGGCTGCCTTAAGCAGAATTGCCTTATACCGGCAACCTGCAATTTTTGAGAGATATTCCTGAATCAGAATAAAAACCAATTAAAACTTTTAACCATGAGATCAGAATCATTTACCAGAACGCAGAAATTCACAAGACCCTTACTTGTTTTCCTTGTTATAACGGTTATCACTTCGGCATTTACTGACAAGAAAGAAACCGGAGAGTGGGAAAAGATATTTAACGGCCGTGATTTTGCAGGATGGATTGTTCCTGAAGGGGATGGCGGTCACTGGCGTGTTGTTGACGGTGTTATTGACTATGATGCACGGAGTCAGGCTCCCGGAGATAAGAACCTGTGGACCAGACAGGAATACGGTGACTTTGTTTTGAGGATTGACTGGCGTATAACGGCGACTCCGTGGACACACCCCGGTGTGCCCCTGATCAGGCCTGACGGTACACATCAGCTTGATGAAAATGGTGAGGAAATAAGGATGTCGATGCCTGTCAGTGATTCGGGCATCTATCTTCGTGGCAGCTCAAAGTCGCAGGTGAATATATGGACCTGGCCGATTGGTTCGGGTGAAGTTTATGGCTACCGGATGGACAGGAGTTTGCCTCCTGCGGTCAGGGCAGGTGTTACTCCCAGAATGATGGCCGATAACCATATAGGAGAATGGAACACCTTCGAGATTACTATGGCAGGGGATTATCTTACCGTAGTTCTGAATGGTCGTATCGTGATCGAAAATGCTTTGCTCCCCGATGTTCCGGAAAAAGGAAGACTCGCATTGCAGCATCACGGGAGCTTTGTTGACGGAGAATACAGAGGCTCACCTTCACTTGTACAGTTCCGCAATATCTACATTAAAGAGCTGTAAAACAAGGGGTATATACTGAATTTTTCATCTGTATAAAGTATAGTTATCAAGTTATTTTACAATATGTTACATATTCACAAAGCGGTTACTAAGTATTTCAATTCCGATGGATCATCCATGCTTTATTCATTGCATTTTGTGTTACGAAGTAACATGGGGGATTCATCCGAATAAAACAGGTTAATCAAGTTAATATTCAATTAATTATAGTTAGCAGGTAATTCATGTTCAGTATTTCAAATCGATGGATCCCCCTGTTTTATTTA
>SLOS01000317.1 GCA_007132365.1 Bacteroidales bacterium
CGTCTCACAAAAAGCAATGAATAAAGCAGGGGGATCCATGGATTGAAAAGCAAAATATCCGAATCATGAAACTGCAACATAGTGTTAAACAATTTAATAACTATACTTTATACGAATGAATGACTTTAAAAGTGCACTTAACGACTCAGTAATTCTCAGATGGGGCATTATGTTGCTGGTAAGTTTTACCATGGCGACCAATTATTATTTTTACGATGCCCTGTCACCGCTTAAATTTCTTATGGAGAGGGAACTGGGTTTCAGCTCAGCCGAATATGGTTTTTTTCAGGCTGCCTATTCCATTCCCAATGTGTTCCTTCTCATGGCTGTGATCGGAGGGATTATTCTTGATAAAATAGGAATACGGATCACCGGGTTTACCTTTATTTTTATCCAGTTTATCGGAGCGGTGATCACTGCTTACGGTGCAACTCCATATTTTAATGAAGGCGGATGGGGTTACGGTTTTATGAGCTCATTTCTGACTGCATATTCTCCGGCCCTGAAGATGACATCACTTGGGTTTTTCCTTTTCGGTCTGGGAGCTGAGACAAGTATTGTGGTTATTTCCAAGGTTATTGTCAAATGGTTTAAGGGAAAAGAGATTGCTTTGGCACTGGGGATGAATATCGCCATTGCCAGGCTTGGTATGGGTGCTGCAATGGTTGTCTCCCCGCGACTGATAGTGGACAGTACACAAACCACCCCTTTATGGCAGAACTGGACCATGCCGATCTGGTTTGGTGCTTTACTCCTGGGTATTGGATTACTTGCGTTTTTGGTTTACATGATCTGGGATATAAAATTTGACCGGAGAGTTGAGGAACGGATGGAAACAGATCCCGCTGAAGAATTTAAATTCAGCGACCTGGGTAAACTGATGACCAACCGCAGCTTTATATATATATCTATGCTGTGTGTACTTTTCTATTCGGCAGTATTTCCATTTATGAAGTATGCCCCTGATCTGATGATAAATAAATTCGGAGTTGCGCCGACTCTTGCGGGTGATATCTCATCAATACTACCTTTTGGCACCCTGGTGTTCACACCAATATTTGCTTATATTTGCGATTACAAGGGGAGGTCAGCTTCATTGATGGTATATGGAAGTCTGCTTGTAATAAGCGTTCACCTGGTGTTTGCCTTTACCACGATCACACCTTACATTCCTATGTTTATACTGGGTATTGCATTTTCTCTGGTACCTGCTGCCATGTGGCCTGCCGTGACCAAAATCGTAGAGACAAACAGAATTGGTACGGCCTACGGTGCTATGTTCACGATACAGGCAATCGGCCTGATGTTATTCCCCTGGTTGATAGGGCTGGTACTGGATCATACAAACCCCGGGGTATCTGAAACGCTTGCTGCGGGAGGAGAAGCTGTGTATGATTATACTCAGGCGCTGGTTATGCTTGCTCTCCTTGGTTTTTTGGGCCTTATTTTTTCCTGGTTGCTTAAGCGTGAGGATAAGACCTCCGGATACGGGCTGGAGGAGCCCAACAGGATAGATTGAAAGGGTTTCATCCCTTATCGGGGAAGACTGCAGCGCTCCTGTCGGGCCCGAGGGATATCATGGTAACCGGAACCCCGGTCTCTTTTTCAATGTAACTTATATATTCATTGAATTCTGAAGGCAGGTCCCTGCAATTCCTGATTGCAGAGATATCCTTTTTCCATCCCCGGAACTCCTTGTATACTGGTTCGACTTTGCCGGAAGAGTCAAATGGGAGATGCCCGGTTATTTCTCCCTCATGTCTGTAAGCCGTGCAAATTTTGATAGTGTCGATACCAGTAAGCACATCAGCCTTTGTAATGATCAGCTGTGTCACACCGTTGATCATTATTGAATATTTAAGGGCAGGCAGGTCAAGCCAGCCGCAACGCCTGGGGCGTCCCGTGGTTGATCCGAACTCTTTTCCCTGTTCGCGCAGCAGGTCGCCGGTTTTATCAGTCAACTCGGTAGGGAACGGTCCGCCTCCCACCCTCGTGCAATAGGCCTTGAATATTCCCATGACCTCACCAATTTTGGACGGGGCAATACCCAGTCCGGTGCATGCCCCTGCACAAATGGTGTTCGAGGATGTTACATAGGGGTATGACCCAAAGTCTATGTCCAGAAGGGTGCCCTGTGCACCTTCCGCCAGTATTTTCCTGTTATCCTTCAGCAAGGTGTCAATGTAATACTCACTGTCAATAAATTTAAACGCCCTCATTTTGTCAGTGCCATCAAACCAGTCTTTTTCATAATTTTCGGGATCATCTTTATAATTGTACTGACGAAGGATTTCCATGTGCTTACCTGTGAGGAATCTGTACTTTTCCAAAAAGCCCGGAAGCATAATGTCACCCACCCTAAGACCATTTCGACCGGTTTTGTCCATGTAAGCCGGCCCAATGCCTTTAAGGGTTGAACCAATTTTCGTATCACCTTTTGAGGCTTCTGATGCGGCATCAAGTATTCTGTGGGACGGAAGAATAAGATGCGCCTTTCTGGAAATCAATAAATTTTCTGAAACCTTGACACCAAGTGATTCCAGCGAATCGACCTCTTTTTTGAATACTACGGGGTCAATAACAACTCCGTTACCAATCAGGTTCACTTTTTCATCATGAAATATCCCGGATGGAATTGTATGCAGAATATGTTTAATTGAGCTGAATTCCAGAGAGTGGCCGGCGTTGGGGCCGCCCTGAAAACGCGCTATGACATCGTAAGACGGAGTAAGGACATCTACTATTTTTCCTTTTCCCTCATCACCCCATTGGAGTCCAAGTAAAACATCGACTTTATGCATATAAGTTAGTTTTAAAATCCAGCCGAAGTTAAATAATTTTCCGGTAAAATTATTAACGGGTATTAAATGCAGATATATTCCTGATTTAACCGAATGAGCCTGGATCAACCAAAATGAATAATGTTATCCCTGGTGTGAAGTCTGCTCTTTTTGTCCGTAAATATAAAGTGAGTGGTGAGTTGGCTTGAAATTGGCCAGTTTGCAGGCAGTTTTAATAATTTCATGAATACGCGGATCACAAAATTCTATTACCTCACCGGTTTTGGTATCAATCAGATGATCATGCTGTTTGCATTCGTGAGCCTTTTCAAACTGGGCTATATTTTTACCAAACTGATGCTTTATTACCAGGTTGCATTCAAGCAGAAGATCGATTGTATTATACAATGTAGCCCTGCTGACCCGGTAGTTTTTGTTTTTCATTGATATATACAGGGATTCTATATCAAAGTGACCTTCGTGTGTATAAATTTCATCGAGAATTGCATATCTCTCTGGGGTTTTCCGGTGTCCTTTCTTTTCAAGATATTCGGTAAACAACTTTTTTACAGTATCTTTTGAGTCAATGCAGCCCATATGTAGTCTAATTTAAAATAGTGCTAAAATAGAAAAAAAATAAATAGGATGTATAGTTTTATCCGGTTTTAATAAAAATTGCTATTTCCCGGCTTCAATCCTGTTTACGGAAATTACCCCTTTTATCTTAAACAGATTCATGATAAGATTGTTCAAGTGCTTTGTGTCGTGAACATAAAGTTCAATTGTCCCCTCAAATATTCCATCATGTGTTTCAATTGCAATTTTTCTGATATTGGCATTTAAGTCATGGGAAATTACATTGGTAATTGAATTGACTATACCGATTTTATCTATTCCCTGGATCCTGATGCAGGCAAGAAAAGAGAGGATTTTATGGCTGGTCCATTTTGTGGAGACAATAAGGTTGCCGTGGCTGGACATAAGCTTGGTGGCAGTAGGGC
>SLOS01000037.1 GCA_007132365.1 Bacteroidales bacterium
GCCCCGCAGTATGCATGGCCCTGCAGGTTCCTCCCCACCTGGTCGTACCTGTTGCCCAGGCCGTCAGGATGCAGATCAGATTTTGAGTTCAGAAGGAGACGTGCCGTTTCAGTGGCCGAAGCAGCAACCACCACTAAATCGGCTGTCTGAACCTGCCTGCGGTCCCTTACATCGAAGTATGCCACGCCGGTCACCTTCCCGCTGCTGTTGGTCATGATCTCATACACCTGTGATTTGATTCTCAGTTCACAGTTACCGGTTTTTATCGCCTCCGGTATTACCGTGTTCTGTGTCCCGCATTTTGCGTCGACGGGACAGGCAAAGCCAACACAGTTCCTCATCCTGATGCAGGCAGGCCTTCCGCCGTAAGGCACTGAATTACGGAGCATAGGGATAGGGAAGGGGTGAAACCCTGTTTTTTTAGCTGCCGCTTCAAGCATCGCCGCCTCACGGTTATGTTTGAACGGGGGCATGGGGTGCGGCTTTTTCCTGGGCGGGGCAAAAGGGTTCTGGTAATCGTCACCTGCAACACCGATATCCCACTCGGCTTTTTCATAATATGGCTCAAGGTCATGATACGATATAGGCCAGTCCGCTATACTCGACCCTTCAACATGCCCGTATGTCGTTTTGAACTTAAAGCACTCCTCCATGAACCGCCAGGCCATGGCGCCATAGGAAACGGTGCCCGATCCTACACATGCTGCATTGTTGTGGTAGGACCAGTCGTTCGGGTATACTATCCTCTCATTACCCTGACCGTCGACTGCCACCCTGCGGTATCTCTCATTGTCCGGGCCGAAGTAACAGCCCAGGGGAAAAGTTCGCTGCGAGGTAAGCTCGTCGTTGTTATGCTCGTCATACCTTGCCCAGTCGCCCCTCTCGAAGAGGACAACCGAAAGACCCGCCACCGCCAGTTCCCTGGCAGCCACTCCTCCGCCAGCTCCTGATCCTATTACTACTGCATTTACATGTTTGTTTGCCATATTATGTCATTTAAAAACCAGGTCTCAGTGTACATTGCGCCCGATAATCAGAGGATAGTCCAGCTTCATCATCCTGTAGCTGACATAGTTTTTGTTACCGCCGTGGCGGGGACTGCCATAAAAGCCCTGCAGGCAGTGATTACGGAGTGTCCCGAAAAATGATGAGGCGGTATACCCGTGCCAGTCCGCGTCATTATACTTACCCTCCTCAATTTCAGTCAGGTATTCAAGCTGGGTGTCAAAATCAAGAGAGGTGAACTCCTTTCCGTAGACCTCTTTACAGGTTCTGTCAAGCGCCTTAAGGCAGGTCCTGTACATGTCAACCTGATCATTGTAAAAACCTGCAAGCTGGCGGTCAATATAGTTTGTCACTCCTGCCTCACTGCCTCCTGCAAATTCGTCAGGTGGAATGATCTGGTCGGCCAGTGAATCAACTATTCCTGCTTCCTCTGCGGTAAGTACATAATGGTAGTGCCCTGGTGCATTGTAGCATCCGGTCAGACAAAGGCAACCGGCCCCAATGGCAGACATTCTTATAAAGTTCCGCCGTGAAATAGATTTTATATCCATAATTAACAGGTAAATTGATTACGGATTAAATATCATAATCTTATTGCAAATATGCAATTAAGGTGGAGTAATTTATAGTCAGTCAAATTAAGGTATCCCGGGAGTTTGTTTAAACCATCGTGTCAGGCAGTCATGAAAATTTTCAGCGGCTCAGTATAACAATCCTGCTATTCATGCCGTGCTGGTTTTTAAGAAAGTATATTCCCGGTGGTATTCCGCGTAAGTTGAGCCTGTCGACATTTTTTGCAGACCGTAAAGTTATTCCAAGTAAATTAATCATGGTTATATCCATATTTCCCGGAAGGAAAATTGTGCCATTCTCTGTGACAGGATTGGGGTAAACCGGCAGATTTTTGTCAGCATCCTGTACATAACCGGGACTCTCCCTGCGACCTGCAACTGTAAATATTCCCATCTTTGCAAATTCGAGGGTTGATTTGATCATATCCGGCTGACCGGTTAGAACCTCTGCGCCAAGATCGATCCACTGACCATCCTGCAGACTTGCAATTGTCAGCTCTTCAGCAGGTGTTTCACCCTCCCGGTAAGAAAGTGTAATTGCAGCCCGGGAAAGTGTGTTTCCATGGTTGCTTTCAATACTATAATATCCCTGATTATCCAATGCATTGAACTGAGCCTCGAAATCAATAAACTGCGGGAGATGGCCATCAATATATTCTGCGGTATATAGTTTCGTATCATCATCTTCATGTTCCATCTCCAGTATCACTTTCCGGGGACCGTTTTCATTGCCAACAGGGAAGCTTATGGTTACCATCTCAGCGGTATTGATATAGATACCCATAGGACCGCTTACATAACTTTCAGGTGAAGTATGTAAAATCGCGCCTTCAGGTCCAAGCTTCAAAATGTTGTCCTGGCTGGTGTGAACAATTCCTTTCTGAAAGTTTATTACTCCGTCAAATGTTATACTGCCGTTTACCAGGATTAATCCACTTTCATTATCAATAATCATATTCTGCAATAATCCCGGGCCGTCATATCCGGTATTTTCGATAAATTGATCATTTTCAGATACAAAGATCATATAACTCTCTTCCTGCTCTGTATTATCAGGTCCGGGTACATCTGTAAGCAGGTTTCCTCTGATCAGGAATCTTTTGTCCCGCAACCTGACAGGCCTGGATGAACTGCTTCTGATGATCATATCATTATTGATCCTGATAAGTTCAGTGGCATCATTAAAGTCGACCCTGGCATCACCGCCCACATCTATCACCAGGTTGTTGAGTGCGACATCAATAATTTCCATATCGTTGGTACCGGTCTCCGCAGTAAGCAGAATTGTTCCGGTAATATCAAAATTGTTCTCACTGCCCCGTATGCGAAGATCATCATTTAACCGGAGCGTATGGCCTCCGTCACTGAAAAACGCATCGCCGGTAAAATCAATGCGCAGGTTATTCCTGGCATATATACCGGTGGCTGTTGTAAAGGATCCGCCGGATTTTTCAATGTTGAAATTGTAGGCATCCACCTGATTGTTATCTTCAGAAAAGAATACCTGGTCGTTGTTCCCTTCTGCTTTGATATTGACATTTTGGGGGTTGCCGGTTCCCACATTCCCCAGGTAGCTTAAATCGCCTTGCAGGCTCAAAGAGGTCAGGTCAATGAAAGAAAGTTCCACATCCTCAGCCCTGAAGTTACCCGGAATCGAATAATCCCCGTAAAAACCTTTTATGCTGTTTTTGAGATGCAGGCTGCCGTAAACAAGGGGCGGGATGATCACCAGTTCATTTTGCTCAAAAACAATTGTTGACATGGGTGAGATGTGATTAAAATCAGGGATAACTGTGTTCTGAAGAACGAGGGTTGCATTGGCGGTAATATCCATTCTGCCCGCAAGGGAAAATGAAGAGGGGATAGTAAATACTACCTGATCACTGTCATTTCCGAGAACAACTTTCGAAGATACGCCCGAAACGGCCCAATTGTCCGAAACAGATGCCGCAGACCTGTTCCGGATATGATAAACTGTACCCGGAGCACTGAAGGAATCCGGCGATTCGCCGCTGCCATCATTCCGGCTGCCCCAGGTTGAAAGTTCATTGAGGTGGCCCTCAGCCCTGCTGTAAAATGATTTGTGTTCATAAAGAAAGCTGCCCCTGAGGCTTATGTTGTCAAACCTGTTATTCCCGGATGCTCCGCCGGCATTTTCCCCTCCAAGGATTATTCTGAACTGCAGTCCGCTATTGTCATTTGATTCAGTCATACCGGAAAGATTAAAAGAGACAAGGTTCCAGTCCTCCTCAACAATATAGGTTTCATCTACCTGTATCCAGCTGTCCCCAAAGTCAGTTGATGCATATAAAGTCTGGTTATAGGCGCCGTTTGTAGTCCTTCTGACGGCAAAAGAGAATACAAGGTCCTCAAAACCAGTAGAGGGAGAATGAATGATAATCTCCCTGGAATCAGAGGGGTTTCTTACCCTGAGCCCGTATCCGGGTTCCTGATCCGGTTCCATGTTAATGGTTGTTCCGTCCTCTACCCTGTCCATATAGCCGGTCCCGGTTCCCGGGTATGTGATCTCTCCTTTGTCACCGGCTGAAAAATCTGTTGAAACGTGAAGTATTGAATCAGCATATGACAGGTTGTTAAAGTGCCAGTAATGGATAAGGTCTTTTTCCTCAGCAACCGAGAAGTATGCAGTAACCGAAATTGATTCGGTGGGATCAGCATTTATTACAGGATTTTCCGGGCTGTGTGTGCCTTCCCAGTGGCTGAACCGGTACCCCTCTTTGGGAACAGCTTCAAAGGTAACGGGCACCCCGCCGAAATAGGTCCCGTTCCAGGGGTAAGGATTCAGGTTTATGCCGGGGGTGGAGGGGAGGATATCGATGTCGTTTATCCTGATGTAACCCTGTTCCGGGGATGAAACATCGACAGTGACCGAGGTGGTGTCCAGGTCAAAGTAATCCATCAGGTGGCCCCACTGGTAGGAGGGTCTGTGTTCTGCAAAATTACGCATCATATTGATCTGGTTGTACCATGAATTCCATTCCCAGCTCCCGTCTATGCTGGTTGGCCGTTTCCAGCGGGCAATATGATCCGGGAATCCGGGTTCCAGGGCTTGCTGATATTCGTCGATAAGGTCAATGACCCTTTCCGGCCTGAAGGAAGTGTTGAGCAGTCCCGCGAAACGGCTGACAAAGTCAGCTGTAAATCTATCGTTCTCAAGAAAGCTGCGCAGAAGGAGAGTGGACCAGGGCGGATTGGGCCAGCCGGGTCCATTGGGTTCAGTGGCAAACTTCATAACGTCTTCGTCAGGAGATTTTCCCCATATGCCGAACCCGAAATCCATGTCAAATGCCATCCATCTCCATCTCCCGTCATGTCCGTAAGGAGTATAGGGCTGGTATGATCCGGTCCGTTTACGGAAGAAGTCCATGTTATTGCCGGGCCAGTCGGTATTGGCAGAAAAGATGTTAGCTATCTGGTAATCAATAAAGTTTTCCGTATCTATACGGGTTTTAATATATTCGTAATGAATGTCGTCAATCAGGCTGTTCTCTTCGATATAACTGATTGTTTCCCGGTAATGGTGATTATCCCCCTCCTTTGACCATCCGTTACCTGTAAGCAGATCAAGATCTTCCTCTTCGACACCGTAAACCCTTTCAATGTAATGCCTGTCATATCTCTCCCTGATATTGTGAATTCCCCAGTATTCTCCATTCAGGAAAAGGACAACAGGACGGTAGGCCTGGGTGTCAAAATTCAGTTCCCGGCAGACACGTTGTATAAGTGCATCCCTGAACATTGTATTCGGGTTGTCATTCCCGGAGTTTCTTAGTATTAACCGTTTATATTCGTTATAGTCCTGTTCCGGGAAAAACCGGAACCTTAATCTTGAATCACCATAGTCGTTTCTTGCATATATCCGCAGTGATTTCATAGGGAATGCCCTGCTCCATCCTCCATGGATGCGAATGCCGACATCCTGGATGAGATCAGGAAAAACAGAACCGCTGTCCCAGAAAGAAAAATTTGCCGGATATTCCCATTCAACTCCTCTCTGATGATAGTTTCCCGGTCTTCCGCCATCAGCATGCATGTCCGGGTTGTTATGACGCCAGTTATCAAAAATTATTCCCGGTGTATAGATACCTTTATGGTAATCAAAAAGGTTGGCTTCATTGGTGCTGATAGCAATAATAGGCAGGTTGTAACGCTGTTTGATCCGGGGATGAACGAAAAAAGTATGGGTCACTACCGGACTTGAGGAATATCCGGCTTTTGCTGTTATTGCCCTGACAACGGTTCCCTTGAAAACGGGAAATTCAGGAATGTAATAGGCAGGATTATTGAATGATGAGGCCCTTTTGGTCAGGCTGTCAGGTTCATACATCTGGTTAGAGATAGTTATGGGAGAGGTGTAAACATAAGTTCTGTAAGAACCGGTAATTAAATCGCCGTCCGGATCACCGGGATTCTCGACCCATGTATTCTTATACATGTAGGTGCTGCCGTTGAGGTTATCAGGATCAGGCTCAGAGCCATCCAGGGTAAAGTAAATATTCCCTGCAACTACGTTGGTTGAAAGATAAAGGTAGAAAGGGTATTCATAGAGACCGCCTGTATGGCTGAATTCAGGTGATGGCAGGGGAGTGCCGGTGTCCGCCAGTGCATGGTTCTGAAGGATAGTGAAAAGCAGAATGAAGGCAGCAAAATACCTGATCAATATGCATGATCTGCAATTTTCATTTCTTAGTTGCATATCAAATACTCCGGTTTGTGATTTGCAAGAACCCCTAATATACTTGTTTTCTTAAATTTTCTCAGTTTGTAACTGAATATTTGTGGAAATACTCAGCTTTCTCTTCATTTCCGAACCTGATATAAATATTTCTCAGGTAAACAGCGGTTTGGGGTGATGGGCTGATCTCCCAGAGCCGCTCTAAATAGTCCCTGGAAATCCGGAACTGTTCGTTGATTTCATCCAGTGCATCAAGCAATTGCCTGTACTGTCTTCTGGTATGGTTCTCCTCGTAGGCAGCCATCTCTTCCTGGTAACGGGTTTCTGCTATCCGGAAGTAATGCTCCCCAAGGTATTGAAGCGCAGTTGTATTTTCATTGTCAAGGTTGTAGAGCTGCTCTGCAATATCTTTTAGCTTTTCTTCATTATCCAGCTCCCTGTTCAGGGTGAAATATCCCTCCAGGAGTTCCGGATGTTCAGCCGACATCTCTTTAACTTCGGGCCATAACTCAATGGCAGGATCAAGGTTGTTGCTTTCAAGATATGTTTCAAAAAGCCGTTTATGTACTTCATTTATTTTTTCACCGTCCGGATAGCCGTCAACATAGTTTTCCAGGTTGCTTATCTCAAGCGAGAGGTTATCTATTTCCCTGTAGGCAAGTGCCATAATATAGTAGCTTGTATCATTGGTAAAATCTCTTCTTCGTGCCTGGTCAAGGTATTTGATTGCCTTGCCGGTATGCTGAATCTCCCATGCCGACACTCCGGCACGGTAATATGTTTTGCCGTCAATCTCATGTCCGGAGCTGACCTTAAGTTCAATAACTTCTTCATAATAATCAAGAGCGTTCTCAAAGTTCCCGGAGGCGTAGGAAGCTTCTGCGTTTTGATGCAATTCGGCTGCCCTGCGCGATATACCGCAACCGGTCAGAATAATGATCAGTATGAACAATACTAAATGTCTGGAATTTTGCATCATATAAATTTTTTTAATTTTCGGGAATGGGGAATAGTTTCCTTATCTCTGGCTCCGGCTTTATCTTTATGATTACTCAAAAAACTTGTTTTTGTGTTCTTCTGCATAATGAATTAGATTGTTTGCTATTTCAGGGTACTCATCAATAACGTTAACTTTTTCAAAAGGATCATGTACCATGTCAAACAGTGCGGTATCTATACTTTTTTGGGTGTAAATTCCTGCCTGCCCGTCAATTCCTCCCTTAACCGGATATCTGTAATTATGGGGAAGGTGAAGTTTCCACTTCCCATCAGAACTCAATACTCCCTCAAAACGATTATGCATGGTAAAACCATAATAATCATGGGGGTTTTCGGCACCCTCCCTGCCGGTGATCAGGTCCCATACATTTTCACCGTCAATCTCATAATCGGGTAGCGGTGCTCCTGCAAGGTATGAAATTGTAGGGAGAAAATCGATCGACATAAATGCCTGGTGGGAGAAAGTATTGGGTTTGATGTGTGGCGGGTATTTTATGATAAGTGGTGAACGTACACCCCCGTCAAATGTTGTCCCCTTTTCTCCCCTGTATGGCGTCATGCCTGCATGGTTGCCATAGGAGAGCCACGGACCGTTATCGGAAGTGAATATGAATATGGTATTATCTTCAATACCGTTCTCTTTAAGGGCTTTCATTACCTGTCCGACTGACCAGTCCAGCTCCATTATAACATCACCATACAACCCCGTGCCGGACTTTCCGGCAAACTTGTCGCTCACAAAGAGTGGCACATGGGGCTGAGGATGCGGCAAGTAAAGGAAAAAGGGTTCATCTTTGTGGCGGTTAATAAAGTCAACCGATTTCTCGGTGAACCATGTGGTGAACCAGGTCTGATCGTCGGCAGTTACCGAGTCAATGGTGATTTCCCCGTTATGCCAGTACTGCAGGGGCCATTGCCCCCAATATTCAGGTCTTTCAGGGTGATCTGCCCACATATCGTTTGAGTACATTATTCCAGCCGACTCGTCAAACCCTCTTGCAGGGGGACGGGTATCAGGCTGATCGCCAATATGCCATTTTCCGAAGAAGCCGGTTCTGTAGCCCACCTGCTGCAGAAGCTCTCCCAGGGTGGCAAATTCCGGTTCAAGTCCCCGTTGCCTGGGGGCATGGGCACCGAACAGCCCCACCCTCTCGGGGTAGCATCCTGTCAGAAGGGCGGCCCTGGAGGCAGAACATACGGCCTGGGGCACGTAAAAATTATGGAAGGTTTTTCCCTCTTCGGCAAGTTGCCTGACATTTGGGGTGGGGTAGCGGGTTTCGGCAAAAGGCTGAAAATCGGCCCACCCGGCATCGTCGAGAAAGATCAGAACAATGTTTGGCTTTTCGGGCTTTTCCGGATCAACAGCAGTACATGCAACAAATCCGGGTGCAAGGGCCATTAAGGGTAACGCTTTTTTAAGTGTTCTGGTAAGTTCCATGGCAAGATATTTTTAAATTAATGACTCTTTCTGGTCAGCATTAAAAGCCTGAAATCCATAACCTGTGACCCGGGCATTTCAGTAGCTTTAAGGGTTATCTCCCCTGTGCCTTTTTCAAGGAAAATAGTCCCAACCGGCAGGGGTATGAAATCCTTCACATACGACTCCGCACGTTTTACCCTGTCGTTTTCCATTCCCCTCAGGGGCGGGTCATGTCCCTCGGTTATTTTCCCGCTGATGGCTGAGGAGCCAAAAGACAATTCAAAAGTTGATCCGGCATCATGCGGGGGACAGGTATAGTAGATCTCTGCGTCAAACCATCCATCCTCCAGTACTTCTGCATTCCAGGTAATTTTGTCATCCGTTGATATCCAGCTGGTGAAGAAGCTGCTGTTGGGCCACCTGTTGGACCTGACTATATTTCCGTGCGGCCGGCCATCCCTTGCGGGAAGCTGGGTATAAAGAGCGTCGGGATGTCCCACTGTGAAGGGGCGATTTCCCGTTACAGGTCCCTGCATCGTCTCATTCTTCCAGTTATTAACCGCTTCCATCATTCTGGCCCTGATCTCAGGCTCTTCCTCACTTATATCATTGCTTTGTCCGCGATCTTCAACAATATCGAACAGCCTTCCCTGGTGGTCGAGACGGTATCTTTGATTCCTGATACTTACATTGCCGTTCCAGTGTGCAAATATATAACGGTCGCCCCTAAATCCATTCTCATCCATTATAAGCGGCCGGAGACTAATACCGTCCAGTGGATGCATGGTCTCGTATTCAATACCCGCGAGGTCTGCCAGTGTAGGCAGAATATCTATTGCACCAGATAGCTCTTCAATTACCATCCCGGCCTTTATTGTCCCTTTCCACTGCATGAAAAGCGGAGAAAGTACACCGCCCTCATCGGTCGACCCCTTTCTTCCTTTCATGCCGCTGTTCCACCGGTAGCTGTTGGGGCCGTTATCATTCATAAAGATAACAATAGTATTATCCTCCAGGCCCAGTTCCCTGAGGGCGTCCGTTACCCTGCCTGCATTCCAGTCGATATTTTCACACATGGCAAGAGCTGCCCGGGTAAATTCAACGTCCTCCTCATACCTGTCGTCCGTAAACATATCAAGTTCCATTTCTCTAAACCTGTCATACCACCTGTCGGGAACCTGCATCGGTGTGTGGGGTGTGATCTGTGCAATGTACACCAGGAAAGGGTTTTCCCGGTTTTCCCTTATAAAGTCGATGGCTCTCAGTGTGATGTCATCGGGAACATATCCTTCGCCCTGCACTATTTTTCCGTTATGTTCGAGCGGTGGACTGAAATAGTCGCCCCAGTGGCCCGAGCAGAATCCGTAAAATTCATCAAACCCCCTGCCATTGGGATGGTAAGGATATTGCATGCCGTTGTGCCATTTGCCGAAGGCGGCAGTGACGTAACCTGCCTGCCTGAAAATATCTGCAAATGTTGTCTCGTCGAGGTTCATCCGTTCCCCGCCTTCGGAAGTATCGTAAACTCCCATCCGGCTATGATAGCGGCCGGTAAGCAAATCTGCGCGGGTAGGGGAGCATACCGGCTGTACATAGAAGTTGGTGAATTGTGCCCCGTTCTGTGCCAGTGCGTCAATATTCGGTGTATGCAGGTTAGTGTTGCCGTGGAGGCTTATATCACCCCAGCCCTGGTCATCGGTAATGATGATCACGATATTGGGCTGCCGGGGCCTTTCAGCTTCCTGTGAGCTGCATCCAAACATCCCGGCGCCTGCAGTCACCAGGGGGATAACCGGAATTACTGTGATCTTTTTGTTTACTATCATGATAAAGCGGAATGGTCTCTGCGTTACTATAATAAACCAGATCAGATAATGAGGTTCATTTTTTATTCCACCGGAAGCAACCGGAATGAATCTTCAGGAGTTTCCCCGTATTTTTCTCTCAGTTCGTCAAGTCTGGTGTGTAATTCATTGCGCACTGCTGCGTAGGAAGGATCATCGTAAACATTCTGCATCTCATGCGGATCGGTCTCCAGGTCATACATCTCCCATTCATCTATATCGTAATAAAAATGCATCAGCTTGTACCGGTCGGTGGCAATTCCGTAATGCCTCTTCACACTGTGCACTGCAGGATACTCATAATAGTGATAATAATGGGCAGTCCGCCAGTCCCCGACCCTCTCTCCCCTGAGCAATGGAAGCATGCTTCTGCCCTGCATATCTTCAGGTTCAGGCAGACCGGCAGCATCCAGAAAGGTCTGTGCAAAATCAAGGTTGGAGACAATGTTTTTATTGACGCTTCCGGGCTCAATATGCCCGGGCCATTTTATCACCAGTGGTGTGCGGTAGGATTCCTCATACATGAACCTTTTGTCGAACCATCCGTGCTCACCGAGATAAAAACCCTGGTCGGAGGTGTAGATAACGATGGTATTGTCATCAAGGCCTGTCTCCTCAAGGTACTGAAGCACACGACCCACGCTTTCGTCGACCGACTGGATGGTGGCCAGGTAGTCGTACATGTACCTCTGGTATTTCCACCTGACAAGATCTTTTCCCTGCGGATTAAGCCTCTCGAATTCCTCTCTTATCGGTTCATATGTCATGTCCCACAGCTTCCGTTGCTCCTCATCCATCCTGCCGACAGTCCTGTCGTACACACCTCCCGATGCACCGGGTGGCCACATCTTCAGGTCTTCAGGAATACGCATGGTAACCTCTATGGACATGTCCTGCTCCCTTGCTGCAGTCCCCATTCCCGACCAGTCATCAAACAGGTTGAAAGGTTCTGGAAACTCAACTCCCTGGAAACGGTTAAGATATTTAGGCCCGGGCTCCCACTCACGGTGAGGGGCCTTGTGGTGCATCATGATCATAAAGGGCTCAGGATTATTCTCTTGATCCTTAAGCCATTCCAGGGTTTTATCGGTAATGATGTCGCTTACATATCCGTATACATCGTACCGGCCCTCTTTATTGATAAAAGTGGGATTGTAATAGTGTCCCTGCCCGGGAAGTATATCCCAGTGGTCAAACCCGGTGGGTTCTGATCCCAGGTGCCATTTCCCGATCATGGCAGTTGTATAGCCTCCCTCCCTGAGCAGCTTTGGGAATGTCTGCTGGCTGCCGTCAAAATCACCGGCACGATATACATTTGCAGGATACTGATTCATATGGCTGTACTTTCCTGTGAGTATGGCGGCGCGGGAGGGGCCGCAAATAGAATTGGTAACAAGGCAGCGGTCAAACCGCATACCATCCTGTGCTATACGATCGATATTCGGTGTCGGGGCAACATACTGGAGTCTTTCATTGTATGAGCTCACTGCCTGCCATGCGTGATCGTCGCTCATTATAAAAATAATGTTCGGCCTTGGGGGCTCTTCGGGTTGCGGACTGCAGGCTGAAAGGATTCCGAGTGAGCAAAATCCGAGGGACCTTACCATGGTTGTTTTCCGGTTAGTTACTTTTTTCATAGCTGTAAGTATTATGATTGATTTTTATAACCCCTTGTTATTCATGTGTCCATTTGACTATCCATGGATCACCCGTGGTTTCCTGAAATTCCCTTATCCGTTCTTTCAGTTCAGACAGCACACCGGCGTAGCTCAAGTCTTCTGCAAGGTTTTTTGTTTCACAGGGATCATCTGCAATATTGAACAGCTCAAACCGGGGCCTCTCCAGGTAATCCTTTACAGGCCTTTTGCCGTAAATATCTTCTCCTGAGTCTATTAAATACTGCCATGTGGCCGATTCCCAAAGGTCACTTGCATGAGGATAGCTCAGCCCGCTTGCAATATTCCAGATCAGCTTGAATTCCCTGTTCTCAACAACCCTCATCGGGTAGTACATGGTTATTTCATGGAAAGTGTGCGATGCAAATATCTCGTCAAACCCGCCAGTCTCCGGATCTTCCAGTACCGGCAGGAATGACCTGCCGTGGAAGCTGTCAAACAGGGGCAGGGCAGACCATCCTGTATCTCCGGCAATTGCTCTCCTTGTTTCCATCTCGGCTTCCAGGACTCCTGCAATGTCCAGGATGGTTGGGGTGAGATCGGCCCAGGTTACCATAGCATCTGTCACTCTGCGACTGTTTTTTCCCTCAGGCATTTTAACAATGAACGGCAGACGCATTGCCGGATCGTACAGGTTGGTCTTTGCACCGTGAAATGCAATGCCGTTGTCGGACAGATACATTATTAACGTATTGTCCCACAGCCCTTCCTCTTTCAGGATCTCAAAAAGTGTCCCTATACCCTGGTCCATGCGGGCGACAGACTGGTAATACTGTGCCAGTTCTGCACGGGTGGCGGGAGTGTCTGGCAGGTACCAGGGGACTTCCACCTCATCCGGGCTGAATATTTTCTCTTCTATGCCCTCATACCCTTCATCCCGGTTCCCGAACCTGTCGGGCCGGTAAGGATCATCCTCAACCTCGCCTCCTCCCCTGTGGGGGTCGCTGGTGCAGAAGTAGAGGAAGAAAGGGTTATTCCGGTTTGCGATCAGAAAAGCCCGGCTGTTCAGAGCCATTTCATGAGGGTTACGCTGATTCCCGGGAATAACCTCCTCAAAGAAGTAAACGGATTCAGGGGCAATATGATACTTACCCGACCTGGCTGTTTTGTATCCGTTTTCTTCCAGGATTACCGGCAGGCTTCTTATGGTCTCAAAGGTGCTGAAGTGATGAAAAGAGTGTTCATGTCCGTACTGCCCGGTAGCATGATTATAGAGCCCCGTAAGTATGACCGAGCGGCTTGCACTGCAGGATGCAGAGGTGCAGTATGCATTGGTGAACCTGATGCCTTCTGCAGCGAGTGCGTCAAGGTTGGGGGTTTTGACAGCCATATTGCCGTAACATCCCAGATCGTCAAGACCGTGATCGTCGGATACGATCATAACGATGTTGGGCCTGAGATCGGTTGGCGCATCATCTGCCGTTGAACAGGAGACTGCCAGGACAGAAAGCGGCAGCACCCTGATAAGATTGCTTTTTAAAAGATCCATAATGTGTGGGTTTATTGCTGGCAAAGTTTTTAAGCTGTTTAAAACCTGAGCGTTTTATTCCCCGAAAGGGAATCAATCATAAAGAATAAGCTCAATTACCGGGATCTCAACATTCGGCTTGTTTACCGGCAGGCGCAGGTTAAGGTCATCCGGATCAACATCTTCCCGTCTCCAGTGGCCATATGGTGAGGTAATCTGTATCTCCGATGCGTCATGCAGGAACTGTGCATACTTCACCTTGCC
>SLOS01000115.1 GCA_007132365.1 Bacteroidales bacterium
AAGCGCAAAATGCCGGCGTGCTTGCAACCGAAAATGAAGATATCCGTTCTCTTCGCGAGCTGGTGATCTACGGTGTTAAAGGCATGGCTGCATATACCGAGCATGCCTGGAACCTTGGCCATGAAGATCCCGCACTCTACAGTTTCATGCAGGAAGCTCTTGTCGCAACCACCCGTGAAGACCTGACCGCTGATGAACTGGTTGCACTGGTTCTGGAGACCGGCAGGCACGGAGTAACGGCAATGGCACTGCTGGATAAGGCCAATACTTCGGCCTATGGTAACCCGGAAATTACAAATGTGAATATCGGAACCGGAAGCAATCCCGGTATCCTGATAAGCGGGCATGACCTGAAAGATATGCAGGAGCTGCTTGAACAGACTGAAGGTACAGGAGTTGATGTTTACACCCACAGTGAGATGCTGCCTGCAAACTATTATCCCGCATTCAAGAAATACGGGCACTTCATTGGCAATTACGGCAGTTCATGGTGGAAGCAGAAAGAGGAGTTTGAAACTTTTAACGGACCGATACTGTTCACAACCAACTGCATTGTCCCGCCCCCTTCTAAGGCAACATACAGCGAGAGGGTCTACACTACCGGTATGGCAGGTTTTTCAGGATTCCCTCATATAGGCGACCGGGAAAAAGGAGGCAAAAAAGACTTTTCAGCAATTATTGAGCATGCAAAAAAATGCCGGCCTCCCCTGGAAATTGAAAAAGGGCAAATAGTTGGCGGGTTTGCGCATGCACAGGTGTTTGCCCTCGCCGACAAGGTTGTTGATGCAGTAAAGAGCGGTGCTATAAAGAAATTTTTCGTGATGGCGGGATGTGACGGCCGGATGAAAAACCGGGAATACTACACCGAATTTGCCGGAAAGCTTCCGGGAGATACAGTCATTCTTACTGCGGGCTGTGCCAAGTACCGCTACAACAAGCTGCCCCTGGGCGATATAGGCGGCATACCGAGGGTGCTTGACGCGGGACAGTGCAATGATTCATACTCGCTGGCAGTGGTGGCAATGAAACTTAAAGAGATCTTTGAGCTAAACGACATCAACGAGCTTCCCATTGCATACAATATTGCGTGGTACGAGCAGAAAGCAGTAATAGTCCTTCTGGCGCTCCTGTCACTGGGCGTGAAAAACATCCATCTCGGTCCCACTCTACCTGCATTCCTCTCACCTAATGTGGCAAAGGTGCTGGTTGAAAAGTTCGGCATCGGCGGCATAACAACCCCTGAGGATGATATCAGGATGTTCCTGAACTGATTTATGGAAAGGTGCAAAAAAATTTTAACCCGTCAGTTATGCGAAATAAATTATTACAAACTGATTTGTACCTGCGGAGGTGCATGAAAGTGAAATTATGACCGCAATAAAAAAGAAGAAATTGCTGACCAGTGAAGAAGGACTTTACCCTTAAAAACTTAATAAAAAATGGAACAGAAAGAATTTGAAAAAGATAAAGTATTTCGTTTCGATAATGAAGTGGAATATTCTCACGGGGCTATTGTAAGCAAAAATGTGCTTAAACGCGATACAGGGAACATCTCCCTCTTTGCCTTTGACAGGGGGGAGGGGCTGAGCGAGCACACGGCCCCGTTCGATGCCCTGGTGCAGGTGGTTGACGGCAAGGCTGAAATAACGGTCGGAGATAAAAAGCACCTGCTTGAAAAGGGCGATTCAATCATTATGCCTGCAAATATTCCCCACGCCCTGAGGGCTGTGGAAAAGTATAAAATGGTGCTTACAATGATAAAGGAGCCGAAATAGGATGAAAATAACCGCGCTATCCGATGCTCCGGTTGTTCCCTTCAATATTGACGGGAAGATCATGTTCTCAGGCAGCCGTGCTGAAATTGTTCACCTGACCCTCGCCCCGGGCGATAAGCTCGAAATGCATGACAATCCGGTCGATGTTGTTTTTTATATGCTGCAGGGATCATCATTTCTTTTGCTCGGGGAGGGAGAAAAAGAGATAACTGCCGATTCATGCTTTGAAATAAGAAGTGGCATACTGAGAGGCTGGGAAAACAGGGGCCGGGAAAAATCCAGGCTGCTGGTAATTAAACTGCCTGACTAACCATAATTTCAGCTCAGGGTTTCAAAATACTTAATAATATTTCATAAATCACCCGTTACGGAGTAAACTACCTGACTTCTGCCCTGGTATTAGACTAAATTCAAATAAGCAGCCTTATATTGATTCATTAAGGTTTTTTATATAATTTTGATTTGATATGGCTATTTAGTACTGCTTAACCTAAATCAGTTTACCCGATTTAGTTAATAAGCAGATAACTGTCATTGCGTTCGGATTATAATGAACAGTCATATTAAATTATAGTCGAAACCCGGTTGCTCCTATGATAATAAGGATATTGAAATTCCTTGAGCCTCCTCCCGGCTGGAAACCTGCCGTGGTAATTATCCTTGGGGTGCTTACAGGTATCTCCCTGCTGGTTTTTCACGCATCAGAAGCGCATTCATACATCTCCGACAAACCTGAAACCTGCATCAACTGCCATGTAATGTATCCGCAATATGCGTCTTGGTCAAAGAGCAGCCATCGTGAGACAGCCACATGCGCAGAATGTCACGTACCGCAGGACAATATTCTCAGCAAATACTATGTAAAGGGCACTGACGGAATGCGTCATGCATATGTCTTTACAGCAAGAGCAGAGCCCCAGGTTATACAGATAAAACAGAGGGGAATAAACGTTGTCCAGCAGAATTGTATCCGGTGCCACCAGGACCTTGTGGAGATGACAAGAATAATTGAGGTCTCCGGGCAGAGTTACCGGGAAGGGGCAGGCAACCGTTGCTGGGACTGTCACAGGGATGTGCCGCATGGCACAGTCAGAAGCCTTTCATCTGCCCCCTATTCCCTGGTACCCCGGATGCCTTCATTATTGCCTGAGTGGCTCCGTAATATCCTTGATACACGTAACGAATGAATACGGGATAAAAGAGTGATCATTTAAAACTTTATATAACTATTGCAGCATGAGGAACATTGAATTATATAATAAAATAAAATCAGGATTATATGGCAACCATTAAGGAACTATCTGAGAAAAAACCCTGGCTCAACTGGGTACTGTTCTTTGGCACAGTAATAATTGTATTCCTGATAGGGCTCTTCGCCGCTTCGATAGTTGAGAGAAGAAGTGAGGCGCAGCTTTATTTCCAGATGGTGCAACCCATCCCCGACTGGGAACCGAGGCATGAGGTTTGGGGCCAGAATTTCCCCCGGCAGTATGAATCCTACCGGCAAACTCTTGATACGACTTTTGCCAGCATGTATGCCGGTTCTGTTATGATCGACTATCTTGAAAAGTACCCTGAACTGGTGATCATGTGGGCAGGTTATGCCTTTTCGCGTGATTATAATCAGGGCAGGGGACATTACTATTCGGTTACCGATGTGCACAATACACTGCGCACGGTCCAGCCCCAGCCTGCTACCTGCTGGACCTGCAAAAGCACCGATGTGCCAAGGGTGATGAATGAAATTGGTGTAAGGGAATTCTACAAAAGTTCGTGGGCTGACATGGGAAGCGAAATAGTTAACCCAATTGGTTGCCAGGATTGCCACGACCCCAAAACCATGAATCTGACGATCACCAGGCCGGCCCTTGCCGAAGCATTTGAAAGGCAGGGCAGGAATATTGAACATGCAACACACCAGGAGATGCGTTCACTTGTCTGTGCCCAGTGCCACGTCGAATACTACTTCCAGGGTAAGGATAACTACCTGACGTTCCCCTGGGATAAGGGTTTCAGTGCCGATGATATGGAAGCCTATTTTGACGAATACCAGTTTACAGACTGGGTACACGGTCTGAGCCGGGCTCCCATGCTCAAGGCCCAGCACCCGGATTATGAATTGTATAAAACCGGCATACATGCAGAAAGAGGAGTGTCATGCGCCGACTGTCATATGCCCTACAAGAGGGATGGCGGGTTGAAATTTACCGATCATCACCTTCAGAGTCCGCTGAACAATATTTCCGGTTCCTGCCAGGTATGCCACAGGGAAAGTGAAGAAACACTCCGGAAAAACGTATATGACAGGCAAGTCAAAATAAGCGAACTGCGCAGGATTACTGAAAAAACCCTTGCCAGGCTGCATCTTGAGGCAAAATCAGCCTGGGACGCCGGGGCCACTGAAGATGAAATGCAGGATGTGCTTCAGTTAATCAGACATGCCCAGTGGAGATGGGACTGGGTAGCGGCAGCCAACAGTATGGGTTTCCATTCGCCTGCTGAAGCACTCAGGGTGCTCGGGACATCTATCAACAAAGCACAGGAGGCCAGGGTTCATCTTGCGCGCATATTCAGCAAATACGACGTTGAGCAACCTGTTGAATTGCCTGATTTCTCAACAAAAGAGAAGGCTCAGCAGGTTGTCGGGCTGAATATGGATGATATTCGCGCACAGAAAGCAGAGTTTAAAAACAACGTGCTCCCTGAATGGCTTGAGGAAGCCTATTAATTTATCAACACTACGGGTGAAAAATGCCGGGCATCCATGTTGATAAATATAGTTGTCCGAGAAGTCCGATTTCTGGTAAAAAATTTTCCGGGCTCAAAAAAATTAAGTTACTTAACGGATTGAATATTCAGCAAGTAACAGATATTTGATTTCCACATGTTCACGATACGAAAATCGCAAATAAAGGCTGCACTTCTGTTAGCTGCAGTAATATTTATATCTGCAGCCCTGCTCAGCTCCTTTTTCATCTATTTCAGTCCCCAACACAACCTGATTGCTGTCTCCGCATCTTTCGTGCTGCTGGCAATCATTGCTTTTATAATATCGCTTCTTTTTTACCGGCTATTCACGGGATCGCTTATGAAGCTTTCGCAACAAGTGGAAGAGCACCCCCTGGTGAAGCCCGGTAATCAGTTTTCTGATTTTATGGATGACCTGCCACTTGGCGTTTTTATAAAGGATGGCCAGTCCAGGGCAATATACCTGAACACATATATGGACAGGATATTCGGCAAGTCCAACTGTCTGAATAAAACCCCTTACAATGTTTTTGATAAAAAAACGGCCGGCCGTGTGCTGGAGGAGGACAGGAGGGTGCTGGCAGGGGAGAGTGTTATGGTGGAAGAGGTGCTGACCGACAAAAACGGTAAAGACAGGGTCTATATGACCCATAAATTCTGTATGCGGGAAGGGAATGCCGAACCGCTGATCGGTGGTATCTCCATAGAAATAACCCGCCGCCGGGAGGCCGAGTACAAACTCAGGATCCTCTCAAAGGCTATCAGGAACTCACCGGTATGTGTGATCATAACAGACCCCGACGGATTCATCGAATTTGTGAATCCCGCCTTTGTAACCTCTACAGGTTACAGCTTTGCCGAGGTTATGGGCGAAAACACCAATATCATCAATTCAGGGAAGCATCCGGAATCATTCTTCAGGGAGATGTGGGCACGGATAAAGAGTGGCAGGGACTGGCAGGGCGAAATACTGAACAAAAAAAAGGACGGCACTCTTTTCTGGGAACTGGTAAGTATCTCTGCGGTCAGGAACAGGGAAGGTGAAATAACCCATTTTATAGCAATAAAGGATGATATAAGCAAACGCAAACAGGTGGAGGATGCACTGGTTAAAGCAAAAGAGAAAGCGGAAGAGAGCGACAAGCTCAAGTCTGCCTTCCTGGCGAACATGTCGCATGAGATACGAACCCCCATGAATGCTATAGTCGGTCTGTCCAGCCTGCTGGGTGACTCCGAGCTGCCGCTGAGCGAAAGGGAGGCTTTTTCAGAGATCATCAAAGAAAACTCAAATCTACTTCTTCAGCTGATTGACGATATTGTAGATATATCAAAAATAGAAGCCGGACAAATGACCATGCGCCCGGCAAAATGCAACATCGGCTCCCTGCTGGAGGATATTTATGAATCATTCAATCTCCAGGTAAAGGAGAAAGGAAGCAGGGTTAATTTCTGTATTAATGAGGAGCTGACAGACAAAAACTTATACACCTATACCGATCCTCAGCGACTCAGGCAGATCATCATCAACCTGATCAGCAATGCATTAAAATTCACAGAAGAGGGAAGTGTTGAGTTTGGATGCAGTCTGAAAAGTGACGGTAATATATTATTTTTCGTGAAAGATACCGGCATCGGGATCCCGCACAGTAAGCTGGACCTGATATTTGACCGTTTCAGACAGGTGGACGATTCAGGCACCAGACACCACAGGGGTGCCGGGTTGGGGCTGTCGATTTCAAAAAATCTTGCAGAACTTCTGGGTGGTTCAATCTGGGCTGAATCAGAAAAAGGCAAAGGCTCAACATTCTTTTTTACCATACCTTACCAGCCTGTTCATCTCTCTGAAACCGGCACAGGCTTTAAACCCGGCTTTGTAAGTTATCCCAGATTAAAAGGCAAAAGCATCATGGTGGTCGAGGACCTGGAAGTCAATTACAAACTGATAGAGGCCATGCTTAAAAAGACCGGGGCAAATATCCTGTGGGCCAAAACCGGAAAGGAAGCCCTTGAGATTTTCAGTAATACCCCTTTTCTTTCACTTGTGCTTCTGGACCTCAACATGCCCGACATATCCGGCTATGACATACTTGTAAAACTAAAGGAAGAAAGAGAAGATCTGCCGGTGATCATTCAGACAGCCTACGCCATGAACGGTGAGAAGCAGCGATGCATGCTGGCAGGCTGCAACAGCTATATAACAAAACCAATCCAGATGGAGCAACTACTCGCCGCCATGCAACAGTGTATGCTGCAGGAAAACTGATCATTTCTCAACAAATACTGCGAAACAAATAATGAAATTACCCGTATAATAGGATATTTACTTATACTAATTTTCATTATTCTATCGTAATTTATTAACTGTCAAAGCCTAAGGGAATGTCAAATTACATGCTTAAATTCAAGTTCGGGTTAAAATCCAGGCTTGGTTTAATACCGGGAACATCCAGAATAGAAGCCCAGGATATCGAGCTTAAAAAGGAATATGAAGAATTCCTCAGGTATGAAGAATCAAGCGAGCCGCAGAGATTTGTGGAGCTTGAAGAGTTAGTAACATCTCAGGATTTCAAAGACCGCAAAAAATATATCCAAAGCCAGCGTTTTAAAGATTCAGATGCCTACAGCAGGCTCATGGATTATAAAGCCATGAAGAAATCATCATTGTTCAAGGCATATTTCAGGTTTGTAAGTTCAAAGTTTTTCCCGGATTTTCAAAAATTTGACAATTCAGAGGAAGTTAAAAAACTTGAGGCAGCCGGGGAGGATAAGAATGATGAATACAGCACACTCAGAAAATCTCCCGGGATAAAGGCCTATTATAAACTAAGCAGATCCAAAGACCTGGAAGCATTCAGGAAACTGCATGATTCTCCCGAATTGAAGAAGTTCAATGAACTTGAAAACTATGTTAATTCAGATGAGTTCAAAAGCACAAAAAAGCACCTTGAGTCGCGCGACAAATTTAAAAAAACTCCTGAATATAAGCAATTAACAGATTACCAGGAATTAAAGAAATCGAAAAAGCTAAAATGGTATTATAAGTGTAAAGAATCAGGCAAGTTTAATGAACTGAGTAAATGGAAGCTTGTTTTCTCTGATGATTTCGCAGGACAGGAATTGGATAGGAACAAATGGCTTACATCCTTCTACTGGGGGAAAAAACTTCTTAAAAAAAACTATTCACTTGCATCGGACAACCATTTTTACACTGATGGTAAAAACCATGAAGTGGCTAACAGCATGATGAAGCTGCACACCAGGAAAGAACAAATAACGGGACAAGCCTGGGACCCTGAACTAGGCTTTTATCCAAAGAATTTTGAATATACATCCGGCCTGATAAATACCGGTGAAAGCTTCCGGCAACAATACGGAGCATTTGAGGCCAAAGTCAGAATGCACCGGTCCACCTCAGTATACCATGCTTTCTGGATGCTTTCTGACAAGATGGTTCCGCACATTGACATTTTCAGGTTTTCAGGTAAGAAGAAAAGACGGATCGAGCTTAATTCTTTCTGGGAGGTTAAAGGGAAAAGAAATGAAATTCGCAGAAACTCTGATAATGTGGGTGGAATCGACTTTTCCAAAGGCTTTTTTATCTATCGGTTTGAATGGTACCCGGACAGGATGGTCTGGAAAATAAACAATACCGTCGTCAAGACCAGTCATGAAGGCATCCCGGATGAACCAATGTATATTCTTTTCAGTTCAGGAGTGGAAAGCAATCCATCCGGCAACGGGCTGCCAACAACCATGGATATAGACTGGGTAAGGTGCTTCAGCCATGATGGTGATAAAAAAAGCTGATCTTTCGATATTTTATTACAGGGTTTGAATCCTGCCGGCCTGACATTTCTGCGAATATGTCAGGCCGTCTTATTCCCCGAAAGGGTTAAAATGGAAACTGATCAATGCTCCACCTGCGAAGTTTTTTACCGGAGGTGAATGGTCTCTCCCACCCCGATCGGCAGGTTCAGTCCATACCAGATAAATAACAACAATACCCACATCAGGAAAAGAATTACGGCATAGGGTACCAGAAGCGATACTATCGTCCCGATTCCAATTCTGTTGTTGTACTTGTGTATCCATCCGAGCAACAAGGGAAAGTATACATAAAGAGGTGTTACACAATTGGTTATTGAGTCCCCTACACGGTACATGAGTTGAACGAATGCAGGGCTGTAGCCCAGCTGGGCAAGCATAGGAATGAATATCGGTGCAAAAATAGCCCATTTTGCCGAGCCGCTGCCAAGAAAAATGTTCAGAACTGCAACCAGGATCATAAAAAGGGTGAACATCACTGGGCCTGTAAGGCCGGTGGATTTTAAAAATTCGGCTCCCTTGATGGCCAGTATGGTGTCAAGGTTAGACCAGTTGAAAAGATTGATGAACTGGGCCACAACAAGCATAAGGACTATGTAGCCGGAAAGTTCCTTCATTCCATGCTCCATCTGTCTGAGCACATCATTGGGTTTTTTGATCACACCAATGGTTTTGCCGTAAAAGTATCCCGGTATTGCAAAAAAGAAAAACAGTATGGGAATAAGGCCCCTTAAAAAAGGTGAAGGGACCACACCCCCCGTAACCTGGTTCCTGAGAGGCGCACCGGTTGGAGCTACAAGAAGCACTATAAGCAGCGAATAAATAAGCAGGGACATACCGGCCCTTCGCAATCCCTTTCTTTCAAGCGGTGTCAGGATGTTATTCCCGGTTGCGGCAACATCATCACCCGTGTACTCAAAGCGGCTGCAGGATGGGATGGTATACCTCCTGGCAATGAAGGCGCCTCCCGCCCCAAGCAGAAGGGTTGAAACAATCATGAAGTACCAGTTAGCGGTTGCGCTCACCTCCTGTCCGTCTACCATCTGGCCTGTTATCTCGGAGCTTATCCCTGCCAGAAGCACGTCGGTACCTGCAATGAAGAAATTCGCGGTAAACCCGGCGGTAGCCCCGGCATACCCGGCAATGAGCCCTGCAATGGGGCTCAATCCCATCTGGGCAAAAATAAGCGCAGCAATTGGAGGTACAATGACAATACCGGCATCGGAACCAATGTTACCGCATGCACCTATGATAAAGATTACAGGAAGTACGATCTGTTTCGGTACAGAAAATGCCACGGTACGCAATACCACGGTGAGGAGTCCGCTCCTCTCGGCAACGGACACTCCCATGAGCATCACCAGTACCAGTCCGAAAGGCGCAAAATGAGCAAAATTGGTTACCATTTCCTCGATAAACCTTCTCAGTCCCTCACCCGATATGAGATTTTGCGCTTCCACCCTTGCACCTGTACCGGGATCTATGGCACTCACCCCAAGAAGTGATGTGATACCACTGAGAACAACTATGAAAATACATATCCATAAAAAAATCCAGAAAGGATGAGGAAGCTTGTTTCCCATCACCTCAATCCATCTCAGAATTCCTGTTGATCCTGATTCCATGTTTTGCCCGGCATTTGAGTCCGTGGGAAGCTTTTTGCTGTTGCCTGTTATATTGGGGTTGACATCGTGGTTGACATCGTGGTTGTAATTGTCGGGACCGCTTTTCCCCGGGTTACTTTTTTCTTTCTTTCTTGCCATATCGTCAATTTTCCAGGTCAGGTATACTTATTGTAAAAATGGTTCGTTGCTCCTTGTTGGAAACAAAATCCACCTTGCCACCCAGATACTTCTCTGTCAGCAGACGTATGCTGTAGGTGCCCCATCCCCTGCCCGGCCCTTTCGTTGAATAGGAACGCTGAAACAGTTGCAGCTGAACATCCCTGGGGATCAGGGGCTGGCTCCTTACATTTATGCTGTAAAAGCTTTCCTTTTTAAACTTTTCAGAAAATATGCCAATCTCCTGATCATCACTGCTTACTTCAAGGGCATTCTTGATGGTGTTTATAAGCACCCTCCTGAGAAGAGTTTCATCTGTATGGATTACCAATCCTGATTTTTTGTGCTGTATCTTCCTGTCCCGCATATATCGGTTATTGGTAAGAGTTTTTAAGACACTTTCGATAAGTCCGTCTACATTGACCTCTGAAACGATAACCGAGAGTGACTGGTTTTCAGCTTCGCTGATAAGCCTGTAGGAATGGATCTCATCGGTGAGACGGAGAGACAGGTCATTTATAATGCTTTTTGTTTCTTTGAGAGGCATCTCTTCTATAAGCTCATTCAAGCCGTTAAGTGCTGTTATGGAGTTGTTGATGTCATGCAGGAAAATATTCTCCAGCATCTGGCGGGTCTTAAAGTCGCTTATATCCTGCATATAGGCAAAGATGTACCTGTTACCAAGGTGTTCAAAGGGCCGGGTATGCACGCTGAAGGTGAGTGTCTCGCCATGATCCAGGGTTATATTGCATTCGCCGGAAGCTTTTGTCCCTTTTGAACTTTTCTCAATAGCGTTGGCAAATCCGCAAACCCTGCAGAAATCGGTACTGCCACACCCGAATTCTGTGTCCGTTGCATGTATACATAACAGGCACTCTCCGGGCCTTTTTCCAATAGTTCCGTTCCCCCCCCTTTTACTGACTGTCTCAGTAAATTTCCTGTTCATGTAAATTATCTGCCGGTATTGATTCATAATGATTATCATGTTTGGGATATCCTCAAGGAGGGAAATGAATCGGCGACTTTGAACAATGGAGTCGGACTGCCGGCGGATATTCTCGTCTGAGTCACGTAATTTGAATTCAAACATTTGAATTGCCTGGATTGTTTGGAGTCTAAGGTAATAATAAAATCTAAAAAAGATCTAATTATCTCTGGTTTTGTTGCGGGGGATATCGTTTTATATATCCGGCAAAAAATTCTGCTGTCAGGCGTACCAGCTCAGAATTCTCGGGCACATTCTCAAATTTCTCTTCTTCCCTGAATATACGGAATCCGCGGGCAAGATAATTCCCGAGTGCAGCATCGGAATCGTTTGAACAGGTATGGAGCCATACCCTTTCCGCGTTGTTTTTCCGGGCACTCTCAACTGCATGCGAAAGCAACATTCCCCCCAGTCCCCTACCCATATAATAAGGGAAAACCCCGAAAAATTTTATCTCCGCATTCCGTTTTTCAGTGAATTCAAGCTCATAATAACCAGCCAGTTTTTTCCCTTCAAAACCAAGATAGGTTTTAACCCTGTTTGATGTAAAATATTCATCCCAGTCCCGGATCGTCCATTTGAATCTGCTGTACCATCTCCAAGGCAGGCCAACCCCGGCAAGCAGGATGAAGTTCAGGTAAGCATCGTTCTCCACTTCTTTTACCTCCAGCCTCTCCCTGTATCCTGTTTTTGGGCGGAATTCATCTTCACCTTTTAATTCCAGGTATATTGTCTTCACCTTAACAAGCATACTTTTTGCTATATGATTAAATTCCTGTAATTAGTTTTCCCGCTGCCTGATTACTTTGCTCCTGGAGTTACCTGAATATTCAATATCCTGAATCTCTGTGATATGGTCAATTATGACCTGCGCTGTGGTAATACCCATACCAGTACCGGGATCCCGGCGCTCAAAATCAAATGCAACGGCAATATAACTGGGCACTCCGACAATATAACCGGTAACATCATTAAGTTCATTCCCGTCGTTGTCATATAACTTAACCTCATTTAACATACCGTCACTTGTAAGATGGACCTCTATTTTCCCCCCGGATATCTGAAGCGAAGGGGTTTTTCTGGAAGTAAGGCTGTTGGCTATGAGGCCCTGCAGTTCAGTGTAGCTAAGTTCCAGGCTCACCAATTCATTTCCAAAAGGGTCCATCATGAATATATCACTGAGCCTTATCTCACCTTCCAGTCTGTCGACCCTGATGCCGCCATAATTGTGAAAAGCGAGATCAAAATTACCATACTGACGGTAGACATCAGTTATAAAACCTCCCAGATCGGGCTTCCCTTCCAGTGGTTTCAGCAAACGGCCTATAACCCTGTTCAGGACAGGATTGTCATTGTACTCGTCAACGATCACAGCCAGTTCTTCATCACGGCCATCGATGCCGCGCAGATTTATCATCTCAGCGCTCTTTCCCACCAACTCCCTTCCCCGGAAGATAAGGCTGACCTTTCCAATATATTCAAGGTTGGCACCAGCCTGGGTTACCAGAACATCATTCCAGGTTCGCGGTTTCATTGTTACGGTATGGCTGTGGCCGCCTATTATAACATCCAGCCAGGGGTAGTTCCAGGCCATAAGGGTATCTGACACAAAGCCGTGATGGGTCAGGGCGATAACTGCATCCGATTTCTCAGCAAGAAAATCAAACTCACCGGCTTTTTCTATCGGGGGATAAAACTCAATTCCTTTAAGGTTGTCGGGGTGGGCTGAAGGTATACCCCGGTTGTTCAACTGAACCAGTCCGAGAAATGCAATGGTCCGATTTCCTGCACGCATGATAGAATAGGGATCAGGCTGGGGCAGGTCAGAACCCTCCGTATTCAGGTTGGCCAGTATAAAAGGAAAATCAGCCTGGTTCATACGCTCTTTGAGAACTTCAATGCCGTAATCAAATTCATGATTGCCAATGGTGTTAAGATTATATCCAACCCGGTTCATAAGGTCGATTTTGGGATAACCCGGCGGATCAAAATAGTCGACCATGGGGTTCCCGGAAAAAATATCGCCGGCGCTGACCAGAAGAACATGTTCGCTTACTTTTCTCTCCTCATTGACCAGGAATGCCATTGCGGGAAAATTATCAAGGTTGGCATGGGAGTCGTTGGTATGGAAAATTATTACCCTGGTCTCCGGTTTACTGCAACCCGAAAATAAGAGGGCCCCGCTAAAAAGGAAAAGGAGAAGGCCGTTATTTATAAAACTTCGAAACATTTTACAATTTTTTGGTTTTTGTTTGGCACAGTATCGTTTAAACCTAATGTTTGAACCTATTGGTGTTTTTTCTTGGTTATTTTATTGAAAATACAGATATTCAATGCATTAATCAAATGAGATTCACATAATTCGTGTAAAACATCAAACAAGATTCAAATATGAGAAAAAGATTTGAACAACAGATGGAAACAGGAAGAATTCCCATTGGAGAAACAGAGATCACTACCAAAAAAAAGTGGTGCGCTTCCGGGTTTATGCGCAGCTCTAAAGGAGATTTTTGTAACCCCCAGGTGAAAAAGTAATCATGCCAAAAAAGGGTAAGTGCAATAAATTGGAGCAGGAGGAAGAGGGTTATTGTTTGAATCCGAAAAATCATTTCAAAAAATTCATTTTTCAATATATTGACAAACAGGTGTTTATGGATTTGCTCTTACTGTGTTGTTAAACAATGATTTAACTTTTTTATAGCCCTGCATTGTATGGTAATAAGAATTTGTTTTATTTTAGTACCGCGAAAATTAAAATTGCTCTCCAAGCCTTTTAGGCTCCTTGATGGGAGAACGCCTGGCAGAG
>SLOS01000029.1 GCA_007132365.1 Bacteroidales bacterium
GTCAGGGTCAGGTTTGTGCCAATGGTATCGCTGCAATTGGATCAGGCTATAACGTATTTGGAAATACGCTGATCCTGGGTGTTTTTCCGGAGTTATATGCTATTATTGCTTTTGCTGCCACCTTCCTTGTGAGTGGTGCTGTTACCTGATATTTGGTTAATTATAGCCAAAACCCGCTGTTCCTTGTTTGTCCGGCGGGTTTTGCATTTGTTGATGCATGGTTTTGTATTTTTGAATTCTTCGGAATTAAGTATATATTGCGTAATAAATACCATCTGGCAATAACAAAGTTCTTGCATGGAAATCATATTGAAAAATAGATTATTGATGGCATGGCATCTATTCAGGCTGTTTTTTATTATTTCAGGCTCTGTGATAATTTTGACCGGCTGCGAACATGATGATGATCTGGTTGCCATCACATCCTTTGTAACGATTGAACCTTCCATAACTACTACTGGTTTTGAGACCGGAGGCAGGCTGGCTGCGAACAGGAAAATTGAGTTTCTGGAATACGGTGTGGTATACAGTACGTCAGTAAACCCCACTACCGAGAACGATATTATATCTCCGGGAACAGATCTTATTGTCTCCGATAACCGGAACAGGTTTTCTGCAGAATTCAAAAGTCCGCTCACCCTTTTAAATCCGGGCACCACCTATTACATAAAAGCATTTGTTTCAACAAGGTCAGGAACTGCATATGGCAACCAGATCAGTTTTACTGTTAACTGATATTCAACCAGTATGGATATTAATTACTGTAAAGAAATCACTTAATCAAAATTAAGTAATTTTAGTAGTTCTCCGGCAGATCTGAGATTTGAATATTTTACGGTTAATCCATTTTTTCTGTACTTAAGGTCATCAACAGTAAAGTCCCTGATGAACAATTCTGAAATTATATTGCAGTAATCATCTTTATTATTGGCTATATAGCACATATCTTCCAAACCGGTGTTTTTTACCATTAAATCATTCACAACACAGAATCGCCCTTTATACAAGGAATTCAGCAGTTTTAATTTCATCCCGTTATCATTAATTGCCGGTAAAAGGTTAATGTGTGCATTAATCATCAGGTTATTCATTTCAGAAGAATCCGGATTTTCAATCAACTTAACATGGCTGAACTTTTCAGAAGTTTTTATTATTCTTTTTGTTGGATTCTTTCCTGCTATGATCAATGGTATTTGCAGCCCTGAGAAAATTTTATTCAGAACGAAAAGTACAACTTGTTCATTATCGCTTATGGAAAGATTACCGTGATAAAGTACATAATTGCCCCGGCCCGTGAGTGATATGACTTTGCTGTTTTCATGAAAAGGGGGTATATATGTGACTGACCGGAATCTATTATAATCACTGTTTTTATAATATTCTGCTTCTTCCTTATTTATGGCGGCAACAGAAAGATTATTGCCAAGACTTTTTTCATAATGAGTTAGTTTGATAGCTTCCAGCTTGAAGAATATTTTATCTACAATACTGATTGATGAAGCGGACAGGCTATTATAATACCTGGATTCTATATTATGCATTCTGACTATCTGGATCCGGTTCTTCAGTTCATCTCTGCCGGCAAATATGCACGTGTGAAGTCCTTCATAGATAATGGGATGGTTGTCTTTTAGTAAGTTGTTCAAGAGTAAGGTGTTATGGCGTGTAACTACAATATATGGGTCCCGGTTGAAAAAGTACTTTAACCCAAGTTCTCTTTTATAATAATTCACCTGATAACAGATCATTTCCAGTTCACTGCTTTTTGCTCTTCCATATTCGAAACAATGAAGGTGTACCTTTATTCCTGAATCATTCAACGCCTTAATTTTATAGTAGACATCAATAATCCCGCCGTAGTCCGGTGGAAATGGAATATCAAAAGATACCAGGTGGATATGATATACCCGCTCCGGAATTGGTTTCGCCACAAGTTAGTTGTTTGGAAGTTATTCAATCATAATTAAGGTTGCCGGATCGTGGATCTGAAGTGTAAATGACTCGGTAAAAAACAAGCGAACTTCCTTATCGTTATGTGATTCATAGCCAATTGAGATATCCTGTCCCAGAACAAGATTAAGCTCCGATGCATCAGCGGGAACCAGGAAGGCTTCCCGGATAAAATGGCTCAGTATTACCTGTCCACCCAGTAACTTTTCCAACTGTATCTTAAGAGGGTAACCTTTAAAATGTGATGAGATTTTTTGCCATTTATCAGGACTGACTACCAGGGTATAGGGACCGCCAATCGAGGCCTTGACAAGTTTTGTGATTCCCTGGGAAACAACCGACAACAGGTCTTCTATCTGCTCAGGAAAAAACAGCTTTTCTCCGGCGTTACATTCCTTTAATCCTGTGATGGATGCATTTTTCAGTCCGTAATAGATTGTCCTTTCCTCAAATTCGGCAAGTTTGACAGCAGCATGCTCCATAGAATCAAGGTCTAAATCCTTTGCACCCCTGGCAAGGTTGTCAAGTTCCCATATGTTAAGATGGAAGCTGATCCGGGGTTCAACCAGGGGCTGCACCATGTTAATACCGTATACGACTCCTTTTTTGTCCTGATTTCCGGGAATATTAAGCCTGCCGACAGGCACTGCTGCATAATCCCAGCCTTTAGGGCCGACTACCTTGATAAATTTTCTTGCTGAAAGATGTGCATTCAGGACGCGTTTGGCTTCTGATTTAATTTCTTCCCATGCTTCTGTCGAAACAGGGGCAAGTTTTTGTTTTAATATGTCCATAACTTAATTATTTTGTGTTTCTTATTCCCAGACTGGAGGGATCATCATTTTTCTCATCATCTTTAAATAACTGATCCCTCAATTCTTTGTCCCATACAGGCATGTTCTTTCTGAGCCACTCAATTGTTTTACAGGCATGCTCTATCTCCTCATCCCTGTTATGCTCAAGGATATCTTTCAGTTCCTGGTCCTTTGTGGTTACCACTCTCTGGTGATACCAGTCAACCGCTTCAACTTCTTCTTTCAAACTCCTGAGGGCCCTGGAAAAATCCCTGTCCTGTGGACTGAGTTCTTCGACCGGTTCGTGATAATCAGACATGTTTTTACTTTTTAATTCAACATCATTTTGCTTAAAACATAAAATTAATGATAATTGAAGTTAATACCAAGAGCTTTTCTATCAGATTAATTATTAATTAGTTAAATTTCATAGAATGGTTTCAGGTATGCATTTGAGAACGGAGCCGATTTCGTGTGTGCCGGGATGTATGATTTTCAAATGGTTGATGATGGAAATATATTTCCCGGGATTTTGAACGGAGACTTAAAGCATGACCGGCCCTGGAGAATCTGATATTGCCTGATATAATGCACATTGCGGTATCTGCTAAAACCTGAGTGATTTCAGGTAAATCGCGGCAGACTCCAGGCACCCCAGACCATCCTTTGCATTGTCCTTTTCAACGAAATAGTGCTGTATGCCCTGATCCAGCGTTTCTGCCAGCACCTCCTGAAAATCTATTATGCCGCTGCCAGGACAGGCAAAGGTCTGCTCATCACCCGGGGCCATATCCTTCACATGAATTAACGGATACCTTCCCCTGTATTTTTGGAGGGTCTCAACCGGATCAGCCCCTCCCTTTCTGGTCCAGTAGATATCAAGTTCGCATTTAACAAGCTCCTTGTCAGTGTTTTCCATAAGGTAATCAAATGGAATAACCCCCTCCTCAGTGGCATGGAATTCCAGGTCATGATTATGCCAGCA
>SLOS01000033.1 GCA_007132365.1 Bacteroidales bacterium
AACTAACTGATTTCCACGAATTCTAACGGGGACGCCGTTTAAAGGCCCTCAAGCGTTCCTTCCATTTCGGGGAAAAGAACGCCTTTTATATACCAAAGGCAAAATTTTCCTTGACCATGAAATATGATCATACCCCACTCCCGGGCACCGAAAATGTAACACTACCAAAGCCGGTGGAATGGAAATTTATCACCGGGGTTATATCAGGGTAGATGATTACCTGAAAACCAGCGTGAAGAGGGTTTTTGCCATGGGTGATTGTAACAGCAAGGGCGCATTTACCCATACTTCATATAACGATTATGAGATCATGGAAGCAAAAATGCCTATGAATATGATAAACCGGGCCAGGGAAAAAGGAGCATTCTTTTTACACTTTTTACCACATCCTTATTTTCCATTTTTCCCACATTGTCAAATTCTGCTTACAACAGGTCACGTTGGTGGTATGATCGAATAAAATGAATCCATAGCTGAACGAGGATTACGAATAACCATTGTTCAAACCATTGCGGTTATTGTAAAAGCCGGGCCTTCTTTTAAAGACCGATGTGATTTTTAACTTTGATTTCTTCCTTTATTCAGTTTTCCAGTTAACCGGAATAACAATCTCGTTCCTCCTGCCAAATAGCTGGTATGGGGGATTGTATCCCAGAAACCTGGCATGTCCGTATGGAGTTATACCTTTTTCTTCCAGTATATCATGAAGCCTGCCAGAATAGGATATTATTTTCCTGTCAGAAGCAAATCCCCCGAAACGAATTACAGCAACATATTCATCAGCGGTTTTTTTGATGATCACATCAGGATCATTCGGTTTTGGCAGGTTCTCCTGGTTATATGACGATGGCATGACAAAACTCATACTCGAACCAGTATCATTGATATCCATATGAACAGGAGCCGTCATTGAAATGCTTGTACTCGTCTCATTGCCACCAAAAATATAGCCTGCCAATTTACGAAACCCCGGTCCTGATAGATCCCTGTATGTTTTTGCATTAGAATTAATCGTTGCAACAGTTGCAGACGGGTAGAACCTGATTTCGAAATCCTTTTCTTTAAGGATAACCGTATATTTTTGTTGTTCAGTTCTACTTAAAGACATAGTAGTGAAAGATTGAATTAGCAATATGATGATTGCAATGACTGTAACTGAAATATTTGTTTTCATATCATTTTTAATTTGCTCACAAATATTAACAGTTGCAGTCAATTATTGTTTAATATAATTGGATATTTACTAAACACCCAGGTCATCTATTGTCCACCACTCAACATCATCAATTCCACGAACAACCTGGTAGGTGTCAACATTAATCCGAACCAGGGAACAATCCTCTGACTTCATAAAGATCGAAAGTTCAGGATGTCTCTTTATATGTGCCTTTAAAACAATATTTTCCTCTCCACTATTAATCTTCTCAACATGACCAAACGCAGTCAGCACTAAACTTTCCTGGAGGCCCGACCTGTTAGTATGAATACTTTCAACCAGAACAGCCACCTTGCCATTGCGGACAAGATTGCTGTATTTGCGGGTATTCCTGTAGGTAGCAAAGATTAATTTCCGGAAGCCTTCCATCGGAGTAACCGCAATCAGGGATGCATGAGGCTGGCCATCACCCTCAGTTGCAAGGACAGCAAAGCGCCTGACTTTAAATATATCTTCAATATATGTTTTGATACCGCTAAGGCTGCTCATATCTCCGTTACTTTCAGCAGGATCTTCATTATATGTGCCTAAATAATAATCAATAACCTTACGGTTGAAATATCGGGTGAGATGGCAACATTAACATTTTCCAGGAATTCAATCCGCTGCGTTCTCAATATTCCGTATAATGCAAGATCAAAAAGAAGCAGAAAACCACCCTGCATAATAACCGAATTACCATAACCTTTCAACAGGTCACGATGATTTGATGATCTTCCGGCTAGATGTCTCATTAAAAAACCCCCACCAATATAACCGACATTGAGTGCGGTATTTATAAACAGTATTCTTTCTGTGCGGGTATGACTTTCCATTATCTCATCCGGATCCATTGCTGTAATGTCAAGCCTGAAGTTACTGTAAAGCGCATAACCGGCAATTGAGAGATTGACCGTATTCCAGAACAGGTTCATCTGGTGGAAATACTTTGTGTCACCGCCGGATCGGGACCACCCGTATGCCCCTGAAGCAATATTGGCAATTGCCCAGCCGCCAAGTATGTACATACCTGTATTGGTTGTTCGCAGACTCTTTGAATAGAACTCCCTGTGTTCTTCCTGACCATATGCCGGCAACAATATTATCAGCAAAGAGACCAGAAAAATTGCAAATTTGGTATTCAGCAGATTATGGCTTTTTCCATCTTTCATATTCCCGAATGTTAAAAATATTTGCTATAAAACACAAACAAAAAAGCCGGTTAAAAGTTTCAGGCCTTTATGTATTCGAAAGATGAGAAAAAATTAATGGTACGCTTATAAAATTGTTCAGACCTTAATAATTCGTTGGCTCAGGTTCTGCTGCCATGTTTTAAAGCTGGAGAATTTTGCTATCCATGCGGCATGGTTTTTTTCATATACTTACATAAGTAAAAAATTCGCTAAAATCGGACTATCCACCCCTGAAAGAGTTGCAAACACGGAAGGATCTGCCGGACCCGGTTTCGGCCGTGATCCAGCAGGACCCTGAAAACCTGCCAGGACTGCAACGACCGCAGGAGCTGCAGGGTTCGTCCTGGCTTTAATTGCAGTATTTTTAGGCTGGGTTCCATTTCTAGGCTGGATTATTTGGTTGTTGGGACTGATCTTTTCAGCTGTTGGATTATCCAGGCAACCAAAAGGCTTGGCTATTGCAGGCCTGGTAATGTCTTTAATAGGAATCGTTTTGCTGATTGTCGTATTCGGTGCAATTTTAGGGACTGTTGCTTACTTTTAAATATCCTGCTCTAACCCATGGTTGAAGAGAATATTAGCCAGGATCCCAAAATTCATTATGACCTGTTGTTTTATACCTCAGATCCAGTTGCACTGTTCAAACGCTACTACAAAACCGTTCAAAGGCCATTAAACGGGATCTCTACACTTCTGCCTTTGGACTCGATCTCCCTGATCTGCTTCAGGAGCCTTTCCTCGTCCTCATTCTGAGGATTCCTTTTGCGCATTGACAGGTACAACAATACCTGCTCCGGATCAAGATCCATGCTGTCGTAATAACTTTGTGGCCGTTCGTAAACCATAACTGTAAGAGTTTTATTACTAATTTAAGATAACAAATTTCCGGCAGATTTCCAAATTCTCAATTTATCGCCAGTACCTTTCATTAAATGTCACTTCCCTTTCGGGGAAAAGGACGCTTATCAAATACCCCGGTCCCATTTTCTCTGACCAGGCAAACCAGATCATCCCCGGCAAACACACAAAAAGAAACATTACCCAAAGTACTGAATCAATCAGTAAAACTAAATATTAAGCGTTTCCCCGAGTCCTTTCGGTTTCAAATTTCTGATTATGAATTGAATGAATTGAAATTAAATAAAGAGCAATCAAATCGTTTGAGGTCACAATATGTGACCTCAAGTAGTCATGGTGGAAGGCGGTACCTGCCATATGTATTTTCAGTTAGCGAAGCGTACTAATGTGCAAGCCGTAGTACGAACACACCCCAACCTAAATAACGCCGTCCATACTTGAGATATGCGCGACGGCTGTTGTTTATCCACTCGTTCA
>SLOS01000132.1 GCA_007132365.1 Bacteroidales bacterium
AGGAAATCGGACGGATCTGGTCAGTTTTCCTTCCGTCCAGCCTGACACTTTCATCCAGAATCAGTTTTCTGACAGCATCCTTCTGCACATCGTGAAAATAACGGTCAATAAGGGCCAGGTCAGGCTCTGGCTCTTCAGGAAGGGATTCCAGAAAGTCCTCCTTTATGCTGGTGAATGCATCAGAGCGTTCATGCTTTGCCTTTACACTTTTGGCAACCTGGTAGCACTTATCATACAGCTCTTTACGGATCTTTTCGCGCAACTCTTCATCATTCACCTCATGAGAATATTCACGCTTTTGCGTCTTTCCGGCCAGCTCCATCAACTCAATCTGGGCTTTGCACTGTAATTTTATGGCATCATGTGCCAGTTTCATTGCCTCAAGCATTTCAGCTTCCGAAACTTCCTTCATTTCCCCCTCAACCATAAGGATATTATCAATGGTTGCTCCGACTATCAGATCGATATCAGATTTTTCAGCCTCGGTAAAGGTGGGGTTGATTATGAATTTACCGTCAACACGCGCAATACGCACCTCCGAAATAGGTCCGTTGAAAGGTACATCGGATACTGCAATTGCGGCAGATGCAGCAAGCCCTGCAAGTGCATCGGGCATAGTGTCTTTATCGGCCGAGACAAGGTCTATCGTGACAAAGGTTTCAGCATGATAATCCTCCGAAAACAGGGGGCGCAGGGCGCGATCCACAAGCCTGCTGATCAGTATCTCATTATCGCCCGGTCTTGCTTCCCTTTTCATAAATCCACCCGGGAAACGGCCGATTGAAGCAAATTTTTCCTTGTATTCGACGGAAAGGGGCATAAAATCAATGTTTTCCCTGGCCTCTTTGGCTGATACAACGGTTGCAAGCATCATGGTCCTGCCCATTTTAAGCAATACAGCCCCATCAGCCTGTCTGGCAAGTTTTCCCGTTTGAAGCGTGATGGTCCGTCCATCACCCAGATCTATTGTTTTTTCAATAGTATTGAACATAAATTATTAATTGTAAAGATTATTAGTGTATATTATGATAATAATACAAAAAAGGGCAATTCATTGATCGCCCTTCTTGTTTATTTTCTAAGCTTAAGTGATTTTATAATGGCGCGGTAACGCACAATATCCCTATCCCTGAGATAATCCAGCAATCTTCGGCGCTTGCCGACCAGCTTGACCAATGCACGTTGTGTACTGAAATCCTTTGGATTGATTTTCAAATGACTGGTGAGATGATTGATACGGTAGGAAAACAGGGCAATTTGCCCTTCTGCACTTCCGGTATTTTCGGAAGATTTGCCATATTCACTGAATATTTCCTGTTTTTTTTCAGCTGTCAGATACATTTTTAGTCAAATTTATTGATTAGATCTGTTTTAAGACCTGCAAAAATAATCCATTTTTTTCAGATTCCAACTATTATCCCTCCAAAATTTAAGCGACCACTATCGCTTTCACTCAAAATAACAAATTGTCAGTGCATGTTTACTATTTTTGAGCCTATGCTGCAATCAAGACACCGCCTGTGCAAGCAGAACTCGTTGTTCAGATGGAGCAGGGCCTGGGAATTGAAGGCATTTTCTGCCCTGATACCCAGGTCACCCCATTTTCTTATTATTGAATTGTTTTCAGGAGGGAGTTTAATCAGAAAACCTGTCGCCCGTCTGACATATTCAGCAATCTGCCTCTGCTTTCCGTAAAAATAAAGGACCGGCACCACCGTGTTTATTATAACAGACCTGATGGCAAAGACACCAAGTCTCTTTACCGACCTCCCTGAAGGTCTGCCAAACATAAAGTGGCTTTCCCAGTATTCCGAAGCTGAGACCCTGAATATATCTGACAGGGATTTAAGGTCGGTGCTATCAAGGACCTCTGAGAAGAGTGAGTGTTTGCAATTTACAAAAGCAGCAAACTGGGCCAGCCGTATAGTAGGGAAGTTGGAGGGGCGAAGACGCAGAAACCTCCACAAGTGTTTAGCAAGTGGCTTTAACCCGTACTTGCTTTTCAGAAACGAGTATTCTTTTCTCAGTGCCCTGAAATACTCATCGCTTCCGTAATAATCAGACATTTTTTTTCCGCTGGCAGGCATTCCCATCCCGTTGGCAAGCATCCCCGCCTGACCGAAAAGCAAAGCTTCAAGCTGAAAAAGATTGTCCCTGTGCCTCAGCAGGTATTTATAAGGTAGTGACCTGGCAAGCATCTCAAAAACTGCGCCATTAAGCCCGAATCCAAAGTTCCTGGCAAGCTGCTGATAAAATGTCTCCTGCCAGCAATTATTGTTATAATACCTTATCTCCCTTATCATTTTTGCTTTCCCTTCCAGACGTGCCAAAGCCAGATTATCTAACCATTGTATGACGAGGAGCGGATCTGCCCGGTCGGTAAGGAGCTTGCATGCAATCGACGATTCATTACTGAGAAGCCGCCGGTAATTATCCTGGAGTCTTTCGTCAAATGAGATGACAGCAGTGGGTATGATATCTCCGCCGGTCCGCCTGACTTCAGCATCCCTGTTAAGGACAACCTGAAGGATAACCGTGTCATAGGCCCTGTCCCTGTGATGTCCGTGCCTGTACCAGTCCGAGCTGTTTATATGTATCTCGACATTCCCGGCAAGGACCGTACCGCCTGCCCTGATCATGGCATTAAAGAAATCGGGGCCCGCATTGCCATTGAGTTCACCGCACCTGAGCACCTCGATGGGATTGCCATCGTTGTCTCTGAGCGAACGCCGGTCAAATAGTCCGCACCTCCATATATAATGAAGAAAATCCTCGCTCATTTTCCATCTTTAAAAAAGTTCTCTTTTAAATATAAAAAATAAACAGGCAAAATACAAGACCTTCAGAAAAAATATGCGTGATGAGGTATCCTTTGATCAGATAAGTTTACGCTCTTTGAGATAACCCGCCATCTCGTTACGGAGAATTGTGGCTTTATCACCTGCCACCCTGTCAAATTCATCAGTTTCGTCTGCATGGATAATAGCCCTTGAGGAGCTTACCAGAAGACCGCACTGTTCATTCATTCCATACCCGACTACAGCCGGGAGACTTCCTCCCTGCGCACCAATTCCAGGCACAAGCAGGAAATGATCCGGAACGATGTCGCGGACCCTTTTGAGCATTTCCGGGTGTGTTGCCCCCACAACAAACATAAGGTTATCCCTGTGTCCCCATGAAGAGGCTTCCCTGATAACCTTTTCAAAAAGGTGCATTCCTGAATCACTGTCCTTTGTCATCTGAAAATCTGCTGATCCCGGGTTGGATGTCACAGCAAGCAATATGGTCCATTTATCTTTGTATTCAAGAAAGGGCCTGACAGAGTCCTCTCCCATATATGGAGCAACAGTAATGGCATCAAAACCATAATTAACAAACCATGCAGCAGCATATTTTTTTGAAGTATTCCCTGTGTCACCTCTTTTTGCATCTGCAATCAGAAATATATCAGGATATTTTTTCCTGATATATTCAACAGTCTTTTCCAGGCTCCACCATCCGCCTGAACCAAGTGCCTCATAAAAAGCAATGTTGGTTTTGTATGCCACTGTGTATTCATGAGTCGCATCTGCAATCTTTTTATTGAATTCATAAACCGGGTCATCTGTCTCCAGGATGGAATCAGGAAATCTGGAAAGATCGGGATCAAGCCCCACGCATAAAAAGCTCTGCTTTGCACGGATATGTTCGAAAAGATTTTCTGCGGTCATGTAAA
>SLOS01000175.1 GCA_007132365.1 Bacteroidales bacterium
CCCCGTTCCGAGTTGAATCAGTACGGGATTCTTATTTCTCAATTTTATATTTTGCTTCTACAAATTGTGCCATACCAATATATTCATAATCATATCCACCTTTTGCTTTAGGGTTAGGAGTTCTTTTGCTATGTCCTCTTCGGTCGTTTGATATACAAGTAGTTTTGATATTTTCGTTATTAATCAGTGCTTGAAAAATCATACTTTTCCTTCTGTAACTTTTCGGAATCCAACCAATTTGAACGCCGTTAAACATCACTTTTACTGCCTCCTTATCATATTTATTAGAAGGATCCGCAAGCAAATCTAAAGTATCTCCGACCTTTAATTCTTTCCAAACAATCCGCTTAACTTCTTCTGAAAGATGGTGATAACCTATAACATCAAATTTTCCAGAAGTTTTATTTGATTTTCCTTTCTTAAACCCGATAGGCTTTGTTGTTACTTCTATATATTTTTCATCAGATTGATCTTTCCCCTTTTTCTTAAACAACTTTTTCAATACTGGTGGGAGGAAGAATACACCAATAACTAATACAATTAATGCAAATAGTATATCCCCACTGATAAATCCACCAATTGATCCAATTATTAAAATAACTGAGATAATCCAAAGTATTAAATTAAATAATTTTTTCATGACATTAAGGTTTGATAAAAATCAATTCAGTAAGTTAATCCAATTAATATAGAAGTGCAAAACCCCGCCCGGAATTGTGTATATGAACGATGTTAAAAATTATACGGGTTGTTTTTAAACTTTATTGTTTTTTTAAAAAACAGCCTGATTTTGTCCAAAAATAAAAAATTATTTTTCCCGAAAAATGGTTATAGCGTTAATAGCCAACGATATAAGTAAATAAAAAAAATACGGAAAAGTACAAAATAATATTATTTATAATTTTTCTTGTTATATATTTATAACAACAAATAACGCACGTTCTTTTTTTCAAGACAACGGATTGCTAATCATGCACCAAATCATTTTAAGGTACTTCTCATTCGAGGGGTACTGGATTTGTCGTGCATGATTTTTTTATTTATAACAACTAAATATTTAGGTATGATAACACTAAAAGAAGCAAGATTAAAAAACAATTTAACACAAGGTGAACTTGCTCGACAAATTGATTCCGATCAATACACCGTTGCAAACATCGAACTTGGTAAAACCAAACCCCGGAAATCAACAAAACTAAAAATTGAAACAGCATTAAACGAGCAAATCGACTGGAATAAAACATTGATTGACGGAATTATCAGATCATCTAAAAACCGCAAACATGAAAACGACTGAAAAATTACTGGTAGGTGATACCTATAAGCATATTGGTTACCTCTTAGTCATAACAAAAAGGGAGGGGGATATCTGCTTTGCAGAAAATCCGGAATACGGATATGAGGTATTTCGGGTCAGATGGTACAAGGAAGGCATCCTCCCAAATGGTGACCCAGTACCAGCAGGTGAAAGACCTCCCACGAATTCGCAGTTCGGAAAGGACTGTCAGCATTACCCACCCAGATTCCGGCAAAATGCGCTGTTATGTTTCCGGAACATGGTTGATGAATATAAATACATTAACGAAGATCGAACAACTGATATAACGGCTTAAACAGGTGTTTTTTAATATAACTAAAATTTGAGGTGATGAAACAAAAAATGGAAATCCAAGTAAATCTTGCAAAACCTTGGAAGGCGGTAAACGGTCATGCAGTCGCACCAGTGGTGATTGTCCGGGAAGGTGTTCACTGCGGCAGTGTAGGTTGTGTGTTTCACCCGGCTGAACCATTGCAAGGACTTGCAAAGCAGTTTAACAACATACCAGTTGTATTGAACCATCCAAAGAATTCGTCCGGGAAATATGTATCAGTCTATGATGGAACAGCTACCAATCTTGTCGTACTGGGTCGGGTGAAGAACAGTAAATGGGATGAAAAGAGAAAAGCAATCACAGCTGATCTGGAATTGAAACTAACCGGAAACGGAGCAAGTGAGGCGAGGAACTGTAAAGAAGTCAGTATGGGGGTGTACTGCACTGAGGTTGAGGCTTACGGTCAATGGAACGGGGAACATTATATAGCACGGGCGGTTTCATATGAACCTGACCACGTGGCTGTTTTGACGGATGAACCAGGGGCTTGTTCGTGGGCAGATGGATGCGGTATTAGAGCGAATGAGTTACAAAATGAGGATATTGAACCTATGCTCCCGCCGGGAGTAAAATAATTACTGATATGAGCAAAAGTAAAGCTAAGAAACAGGTACAGCAGCAGCAGGAAAAATTCCTGAAAGCTGCACGGGAACAGAAAAAAAGAGAAGCTGAATTAAAAAGAGATTTGGAACAACTACCCGGGCGATGTCGGGGGTGTGGTGATCCGACTTAAAATAGAATATTAACCATAAATACCAATAAAAAAATGGCACGAAGAAAAGAGTACTTACCATTAAGCAATCCTGACGCTCAGCTTTACCATGATGCGTATGATAATTATAGGATGACTTCAAGGATTTTAAACTCAGGTAACCAACCAGCGGGCGCTTATATGATCTTCATTGAAGACCGCAATACCCTGCTAACTGAAAAAGACCAATGCATCGACAGGATTATATTTCTTGAAGAACGTATCAAAAAGATTGAAAATAAATTCCTTGAATATCAAAAGGAAAGGATGAAACAGGGATGGCCTGCACCGGAGGAAATGGTTAAAGAAATGCGGGATGAATACCAGCGAACGCAAGCTAAATTGGACGTCAGCAACGAGGAATTGACCGCAATAAATAACTTGTTTGAAAAACTCCACGGTGAACCGGAACGCAAAACAAGAAACCGGAAAGTTTTGCAATATGGCATCCAGCAGGCCTCAAGCCTTCGTGATGGAGAAACAGTCCAAGTTGACGGTCAGGAAGTGGAATACATACAAGGAAAAAGGGTGATCACCGAACCGGAAAGTCCGTATCGGGGAATGCAATTGCACGACTACCGAAAATTACCAATACGGCGCAAAAAGCAAGGCGAATCTGTATGTGTGGACTGGCGTAGGAATCCAGAACTTTTACCACCGTGGCCAAAAGATGCAAAACCTGTTGAATTAAGAAAAAATGCATAATAAAAATCAATATATCAATTTTTTGTCTTTCATTTTTTATCTCCTAAAGGTACAGCGAGGGGCAAGGTTACAGGTATCCTTCTTCAAGGGGACTGTTCCCTGTATCACGCCTGTAATCCCTCCTCTGCTGTTTTCACTTGGCAGTCCCCACCGACTAACACAAGCGGCATTGGTCTTCAGGCGCCGAAGTACGTCATCCGCTTGCTGTCCGCAGATTGAAAGTCCTTCCGGGCCTGTCTTGTGCGGACAGGGGGCTGCCATTTTTTAATTTACAAACATAATAATGGAACAAGGCAAATACATAAAATTACCAGATTACCCACGGACTTGGATCTTTGTCCCTGAGGGAAAAGACCCGGGAGAACGTGTTAAAAGATATTTGGATCGTTTGCAGGAATCCATACAGCGATTGAAAACAAACGACAGGCATAAAAGCAAACAGAAATGAAAATTTACCCTTTTTGTATAATAGATATAGAGAATGTTATGAAAACGCCAACAAAAATAATATTAAATACTCCGGAAGCCAGTGACAGTAATGCGCTGGAAGGTATTGGCGTACCTCATAACTTCCGGGGTATTTTAATTTAATAGAGTTATGGAA
>SLOS01000298.1 GCA_007132365.1 Bacteroidales bacterium
ATCGAGCAGGTGAAGATACTGATCCGCTGCGGGGCATTCCGTTTTACCGGCAAAACAAAAAAGGAGCTGCTTTGGGAGGCCCACTTCCTGGCAACAAAGGAGAAAAAGATCCCTGCAGGCAGAAGGCTTTTCAGCGAGGCTGTAAAAACATACAGGCTCCCCCCCATGAACGACACCTTGCTTGAAGATGCCTGGGACGAGACCGAGCTGCTGGGTTTTCCCGTCACCATGTCACGCTTCGATATGCTGCAGACCTCCTACCGCGGCAACACCCTGGCGGCCGACCTCCACGCTGGTAACGGCAGGGCTGTGCAAGCAGCAGACTATATTGCGGCTGATACCCTCAGGGATGAGCAAATGGCAGCCAAAATCCCGCCGGATAACCGCAGGAATACCCCGGCCGTTGACGGCAAAACGGTGCGAATGGTGGGTGACCTGGTAACAACCAAGTATGTTCGCACGGTCAGAAAGGAGATAATGCAGTTCGGCTGTTTCCTTGATGAGCAAGGTGAGTTCTTTGACACGGTGAATTTCCCGCCGGTGCTTAAAAAGTATCCCTTTACCGGGCCGGGTGTTTACCTTATCGAGGGACGGGTAACCGAAGAGTTTGACTTTCCTTCCGTCGAGGTAAGCAAGATGGCACGCCTTCCCTCCCGCCCCGATCCGCGGACTCATTGAAGCAACAGGCCGGCCTGATTCAGAGAGGAGACATAATTAAGCCGTTGAATGGTTTCTGCCATCCCATTTAATGATCTTGTTACCCGGAAATTTAAATGTGGCATCCATAGTATCATACATGGTCCATCCATCTTCAGGGAAATGATTTTTACCTGCAGCGACATCAACCCTTTCGGGGAAACCACCCTGCAATGCCCAGCGGGCTATGTGAAGTTCGTGCACCGCGTTATTTCCTGTCTCTCCCGTGCCCCAGGTCCAGCCATACCAGTGCCAGTTATAATCCCAGGTGTCATGCATATACTCCTGCCTTGGGGCCGGCCCCTGGAAAAGATCCCAATCCAGTCCCTGAGGCACCGGGGCTTTCACGGGTACCGGCACTTCACCTCTCCCGTTACTGTAAAATGCAATGGCTTTATATGGAACTCCTATAATCCCGTTGTGGATTTCATTAATTATTTCTATCGTTTCAGGCTCTGAGACCTGCTGGTTTCCCATTTGTATTACTTTACCATATTTCCTTTGCAGTTCTGCCAGCAGTTCTCCCTCGCGGGGACTGTGACTGCAGGGTTTTTCAACATATACATGCTTCCCCGTTTTAACGGCATAACAGGTTCCGGGGGTATGCCAGTGGTCAGGTGTGAGGTCAATTATGCCATCTGAGTTTTATATCGTAGATTTAAGCTCAGGTTAATATTACATAATTCAAACTTATTAAACAATTTTATTATGAAAACTTTCATAAGAACTGTTTTGTCGGCAAATCTGTTGAAAATCTTTTCTATCATGTCAATGTACATGCTTTCCTGCGGACCGGAACAGAAAGTTGAAGAAGAAAAGAGGCCTGACTATACATCTCCGGTACCTCAATATACATTTCCTGCCACCCTGGAAGAGCAGGAGGTAGCATTAAGTACAAATCCACTGATGGAGCGTTTTGCCAAATCGCGAGAAGAACTTTCAAGTGATCCATACCGTCCAATATATCATTTTGTGAACCCGGAAGGCAATTTGAATGACCCCAATGGGTTTAGTTTCTGGAATGGCAACTGGCATCTTTTTTACCAGGCTTATCCACCTGAAGATCCTCGCCAACACTGGGGCCATGCCATAAGCAAGGACCTGGTTCATTGGCGCGACCTGCCTCTTGCTATCTATCCTCATCCGGAGAGAGCAGTCTATTCTGGTTCTGCCCTTGTTGAGGAGGATCGTGTGATTGCCCATTATCATGGTACCCGGGCGGGTAATTTTGTAGCGATTTCAGACGATCCTTTGCTACTGAACTGGGAAAAGGTTACTGGTGAGCCTGTTATTCCCAAGAAAAACAGGGATACTGTTATGCTGGGTGGTGTTCCTTCTCCCCATCACGTTTATGACCCGTTTATCTGGAAAGAAGATGGCATGTACTATTCAATATCCGGATGGAGGCACAGGAATGAAATGACCGGCAGATTTTATCCGACAGCTGAATTGTATCAATCTTCTGATTTAGAGAACTGGGAGTATGTACACCAACTTGTCGAAGGAGACCATTTCACCGTGGCGGGAACCGATTATGCATGTCCCTATTTCTGGCCTATCGGCGATCGTCACATATTATTATTTTTCAGCCATTATAGCGGTTACGGGGGTGGTCAGTATTTGCTTGGCGATTATGACAGTGATCGTAAAAAATTTGTAACCACCTCACACGGATATTTTAACCATGGTCCTGTTGGTCCGGGGGGTGTGCACGCACCCTCTGCAACACCTGACGGTAAAGGAGGTGTAATAAATATTTTTAATATTAACGCGGGCAAACCAACGAAGGGGTGGAACCAGATCATGTCACTGCCGATGCGCCTGACACTGCAAGACAGGGATGAGCTTGGGATTGAACCGGCCGGAGATATTGAATCGTTAAGGTACAATCATCAATCTGTTGGCAGAATGGTACTTCCCGCCAACAGGGAAATAGTTCTGGATCAAATAAAGGGTAATGCAATGGAGATAATGGTTAAGATTGATCCTAAGGATGCACAGAATGTCGAATTAAATGTTCTTCGTTCCCCGGACAGGCAGGAATATACTCAGATTATTTTTTACAGAAACCGTCGTTTTTGGGACGGCAATAGTATATTATCGATCAATACTGACAATTCATCAATACTGCCTGATGTCAGGTCCCGCCCTGCCGAAAATGCTCCATTACAATTGAAGGAAGGAGAAAGCTTAAACTTACGTGTATTCATTGATAAGAGCGTAATAGAGGTTTATGCAAATGGTAAACAATATGCTGCAGTACGGGTCTATCCGGGTCTGGAAGAAAGTGTGGGTGTTTCCTTACGCTCACGCGGTGGCGAAAGTGAAATCATATCATTTGATGCCTGGCAGATGAATAATATCTGGGATATATCACTCGATGAGTGGTATGCAAAAACCATCTGGCGTTAACTTTTACCCTGCCGTCTTTCCCGGGCTTGATTTCAGGCTCCCGGAACAGGGTAGTGCGGTAGTCCGGTTGGTCATGGTGCGGCCCCGGCCTGTTGTACATTGGCGAGTAAAACTCCCTGGCCCGGTAATAGCCCGGGAACTTTGATCCCATAAGCACTCTTATTAGTCCGGGGAAACCTGCCTGTCCCAGTTCCTCCTTACCTTTGGAAGCTTCCACCACTGAACATAGGGGAACTCGTGGTGCTCAAGATGGTAGCCGAAATGGTAACAGGTAATAAAAGAGAAGAATACAGGGTAATCATTGCTGGTTGAGTTGTGCCGGTTGGTATATCCTTCTTCAGGCTCCCTGTGTGGAAGGAAAGTGCCGAAATAAAAAAGCTGCCATGTGCTTGCAATTGCAGGCAATGCCCAGAAAATTACCAGATTGGCAATCGGCACATTCAATACCAGGTGCAGAAAATTAAAAATGACCGCCATCCCCAGGATCTGCCACCAGCTCAGGTAACCAATCATAAACTTGAAATACCAGCTGAAGTAACCCGGGTGTTTACCATCATGGTAATCGGGATCCTTTTCACTTGCAGGATATTTATGATGCTCCC
>SLOS01000292.1 GCA_007132365.1 Bacteroidales bacterium
AACTCGAACAGCGCATGGCATCGCCCTATTGGCACAGATGCCATTTATGCGGATGACACAGACACAACAAACATAATTTGGCAACAGGCAAGGGGGTTCAGATTAGAAAACAGATTTCCCTGGGGCTCATCGTATGGAATTGCAGATGAAACAAGTCCGGTAGCCACGATAACTCATAAAAGCTGTGAGCGCTGGAATTACAATCCGGATGGTCGCGGATTTCCCATAACCCTTAGAATTCCATCAAGAGCAGACTTTCCCCATGGCTGGCAAAGACTTCATGACTGCCAGGACGGCCATGCGATTATTATTAACCGCACCACAGGTCAGGTACGCGAGTTTTACGAATACGACAGGTCAGATACAAACAACATAACCGCCTCGATAGTCAGGGGACCATATTATCTTGATGGCCTCGGCCATGGCAGCACGTTAGGCCAGCGGGTTGGTAACACCGCAACAGGATTATCCATGCTTGGAGGTGCGTTAAGGCCTTGGGAGGTGATGAAAACAGGACACAGGATTGGTCACGCGTTTCAGATGTCTGTTCCCTTAAATGATAATACGGCTCAAATGGCCGGGATTGAACATCATGTCCTTGGAAAGGATATTCAATGGCCTGCTACAAGTGGTGATAATGGCGCCAGATTTCCTCAAAACAACCTCGGACCTTTTGCATATGGGGCTTTGCTTGCAATACCACCGGGACCGGATTGTATTGTAAACGGCGAAGTTCTTGACAGGGGCGGTCCTGATTTGACCAAAATGGGGTTGAGCGAGCCGGGCCTGAGGATCGCACAAGCCATGCGTGATTATGGTGTTTATCTGGTTGATGGAGCAGGCTCATTTCATCTCAGGGTTGGTTTATCCCCCACAGAACAATTACCAGGCAGTGTTGAAGCAGTAGTACTAAATGATCTGACAAAAATATGCCGGGAATTGCGTCTGGTTAAAAATTCTGTTGAAGGCGCGACTGCACGAATGAGTGCCACCTGGGGGCCAGGAGGGTGGGCAGTCGGGTCTATTGGCACTCCCACCTGGCCTGCAGGGGGTGGGGAGCCCCTTGCGCCTAACACCGCGATAGATTTTGTCAGTTCTGCTGATGATATAAGCACTGCCGGTATAACTGAGGGAAACATCAGGGTGTACCCCAATCCGGCTTCAGAAAGGATAAAAGTTGAATTCAGCAGAATACCCGATGGAGCCGTTATTGAAATATATACTGTTTTAGGACAGGTTGTTAAGTCAAGGCAGTTATACGATCAGAAAACATATATTGATTTGCCTGATGCACATGATATTTTTATTATAAGGGTATTCACAGAACAGGGAAGTAAAGCCTTTAAAATACTCAGATAACAAGGTACATATTATACGGTTCATCCAAATATTTTCTTTATTAAACAATTAAAAACTGAGTCATGATTATATCAGGATATACTTCCAACAGATTGAGTGTAGCTCCCAACAGATTGAGTGAATCCGGCAGGCTGAAAGGAATTAACCCGATATTTATTTTTCTTTTTTGCCTTATGTTGTTTTCAAGGGTATTTACTTCAGATGTTGTTACGGCCCAGAGCTCTGATGACTGGTTTTACAATCCATTTAACAGTAATAGTGCATTTCATCGTCCTATTGGTACCGGAGCTGTTTACGCCGATGATGAACATCCGGCTACAACAACCTGGCTTCAGCATAACGGTATGAAGTTTAACTATGAACATCCTTACGGCGCACCATTTGTTGCAGTTGACGAGACGGACCCTATTGTAACCGTAAATTTTTCAGAGTGGCAGGTAACAAGAAACAGGGACTCACTACCTGTCGATGTGCGGATTCCAAAATTCAGGTGGCCGGTTAATTCTATACCTGCGGGAGTAAAATCTGATGCAGCTGTTGCCATCTATGACAGGACAACAGGTAAGATTCACGACTTTTATAATTACCGCTACAATGACGGAGCTCCGCTTGCCACCCTACATAAAGTGCATGATATTACCGGGCTTGGTCATGGAAGCGTTCTTGGAGAAAGGGTAGGAAACTCAGCTGCAGGGGTTTCAATCATGTTTGGTGCACTACACAGCCCTGGTCACTTGAAAAACCAGATCATGCTATCGGTCATGCCTTACAGCTTGTCTTGCCCCGCAGGCCTAAGCAGAACCAACCACCATTGTTAAGCAAAGACATCCAGTGGCCGGCAACTATGGGAGATGCAAATGCCGGGCAACCGGGTGAGAATCTTGGCTATATTCCTTATGGAGGTTTAATGGCTATACCGCCTGTAGAAAAAGGAGGCCCTGATTTAAATAAGCTGGGATTGAGTCCCCCGGGTCTTCGGCTTGCAGAAGCATTACGTGACTATGGTGCATATGCTGTAGATGGTGGTCCAATGCCAATTATAAGAACCACCGAAAACTTTCCACCCTCCTTGTATAATCAGCTTCACTTTACCCTTTCGGATGACCTGAAAAAAATTTACATGGAAATGCGTCTTGTTCTAAACTCTGTTGAAGGCGCAACTGCACGAATGCGTCCCAACTGGGGATATGAAGGGTTTATCGGAACTCCTACCTGGCCTGCAGGGGGTGGTGAGCCAATTGCACCAAACACGGCAATTGATGCTGTTACCTCCTCCTCTCATGTAATAAAGGATTCAGGTGGAATTGATGATATATTTCTTTTTCCCAATCCGGCGAGGGACAAAGTATATATTCGGTTTGAAGAAAGTGTGGGAAACGAAAAAGTTGAGTTGATTAATTTAATGGGACAGCGGATAATTTCAGAACCATTTTCCGGTTCACCAATAAAAATACACCTTCCTCCGGGACAAAACATATATTTCGTCAGGATAACCACTTCCAACGAAAGTAAAACGTATAAGGTACTTGTACAACAATAATCTCTTTTCCATCATCACTAATCCATTCTGATGATAATTCGGGTTCTCTTAACTGATTTCCTTCAGGCGCATAATTACCGGGTTGGTGTAGGCAATGCCCAATAGCTTATTACTGCCCCTATCGATTGGGGTAAACAAGGTGTTATTTTTTGAAATCCGGTAATCCCCATCTTCTCTGGCATACTCAATATGGCTGAAACCCGGCATGTTAGAACCGAATGATATATGCAGTCCGTAATCATAGGGCAAATATTTGATACTAGGACTATTATTCTGAAGAGCGGGAAAATTATTGATCATCTTTTTTTCTTTATTTGGATGTAGCTTTTTAAAAATCTGGTATGTGTGAAAATAATCCGTATTTTTGCCTGTGAGCTTTCCTGCTGTTGAAGATAGTGAAATAATTTTCAATAACAGTTTTCTAAGATTTTATGTCACTTATATATAGCACGTTATAAAAAACAACCTGAGTCAATTCAAATTTAATTAAACCCTCCTAAAAGATGAAAAATTTATTATTTTCCTGTGTTATTATAATTTGCATGATAGCATGCGATCAGGCACGAAAAATGGATCTGACAGAATCTGCAGATATTTCCATTAAAGACAAAGTTGAAACAAATATTCTTAAAATACCTGAATATGAGGGAATGCCGAATGAAGAAGGAATATTAAGAATATGGGAACTGAATATTCCCCCGTTCAAACGGGGAATTTATTTTTCAGGCGATGAAACCAGTCCTTACGGATTCATATCAAAAAACCGCAGTCATAAGTGGATACTGGACGATAGTTTAA